>NZ_DCRI01000012.1:0-14784 GCF_002324975.1 Acinetobacter sp. UBA1496
TTGGATAATGCTTCAAATGTCGAAGATGGACGTGGATGTTCATCTTCAATCACTAATTTAGGCAGTAATTTACGCCCTTGTGAAACTTCAATCGGTGTAATTTCACCTTCAAAGAAACCTGCTTCTTTTGCAGCTTGATATTTCGCTTGTGATGCAGCAGCAAAAGTATCTGCCTGTTCACGCGTAATGCCAAACTCTTCAGCGACGTTATCACCTGTTTCTGGCATGCTGTGCGCGCCAAACTGATCAGTAAATTTACGGTTTGGGAAACGTGTACCAATCGTGGTGTCATAGATTTTGGCATCACGTGAATACGCGCTTTCAGCTTTACCCATTACAAACGGTGCACGCGTCATACTTTCTACACCACCTGCAATATACAGCTCGCCTTCACCTGCGGTAATGGCACGTGCTGAATCAATCACAGCGCCCAAGCCTGAAGCACAAAGACGGTTTACAGTTTGACCTGGAACGGTCACAGGCATACCTGCAAGCAGTGCCGCAAAACGAGCCACGTTACGGCTGTCTTCACCGGCCTGGTTGGTGCTACCAAAGATTACATCTTCTACGTCAGCTGCTGGAATACCGGTTTTTTCTAGCAGATTTTTAATAACTGTTGCTGCCAGATCATCTGGACGTACAGTTGCCAGGCTTCCTGCATGGCGACCGATTGGAGAACGTAAACCATCATAAATATAGGCATTTAACATGAGTGTTATTCCTTTAACTTTTTAATTAATGTGTAGTATGAACAAGAGGTAAACCGAGATGAACGCGGCGGCGCAACCAAGGACTTGGGCGGTAACGCTGGTCACGGGTAATTGCAGTCATGCGGTCTAAAATTTTCAGAATTTTTTCCGCACCCAGTACATCGCCCCATTCAATTGGGCCGTATGGATAACCAAGGCCTAACTTCACGGCAACGTTGATATCTTCTACGGTTGCAACACCTTGCTGGGCAATATCACAGCCAAGATTCACAATCATGGCCAAAGCACGTTGTGCTACAAAACCAACGCTTTCCTGAATTGTGCTTGCAGTCACACCATCCAGATTGAAAATCGATTGCGCTGCGTTTACCAGTTCAGCTTTGGTGACAAACGTTGGCATCAAGGTACGGTGTTTATTTAGGCCATAAAGCAGATCAATGCAGACTACTTGCTGCGGAGACACCTGATAGCGGACTGCGGCTGAAGTGGCATCTTCACCATAAGTCGCAATTAGGATTAAAGCATCTGCTGAAGGTGCGTCAGTCTGCTCGATCTGGATGTTGAACTGCTGTAGATATTGCTCAAGCGCTTGACGGTCTTCGCTATATTCTGTACCCAGCCAAACCGATGGATATTGATCCAGCTTTTCAACCAAGGTTGGAGCCACATCACCTACTTTGCTCCCCGAGGTATAATCGTAAAAACCTTTACCAGTTTTACGGCCTAGCTGTTTAGCAATAAAACGCTGGCGGGTAATCACGCTTGGGCGGTAACGTGTTTCTTCATAATACTGGTGATAAATTGATTCACTTACCGGATGAGATACATCCATCCCGGTCAGATCGCCTAACTCGAATGGTCCCATCTTGAAACCGATGCCGTCACGATAGATGCGGTCAATGTCATAAAATGGAGTGACATTTTCATTCAGAATCGCATAGGCTTCACTACCAAAGGCACGACCAGCATGGTTAATGATAAATCCCGGGGTATCTTTGGCTTTTACCGGGCGATGTCCCATTTTTGTAGATAACTGAGTGAGTGCATCTACAATATCAGCACGGGTATTAAAGCCTTCAATCACCTCAACCACTTTCATCAGTGGAACCGGGTTAAAGAAGTGATAACCGGCAACGCGTTCCGGCTGGCTGCAATTGGCGGCAATCGCACTGATAGACAGTGAAGATGTATTGGATGCCAGAATCGCTTCCGGTTTTACGATACCTTCCAGTTGCTGCATCAGCTTTTGTTTGATTTCCAGATTTTCAATAATCGCTTCAACGATTAAATCGCAATCTTTCAGGTCTTCGATCTGCTGGGCAATGGATAAATGAGCAAGATCTTCAGCAGCTTTTTCATGGCTGAATTTACCTTTATCAGCCAGGGTATTTAATGTTTTAGCCAGCTTTTCTTGTGCCTGTTCAGCAGCACCCGCTTTGGCATCAAACAACACGACATCATGGCCCGACTGAATTGCGATCTGGGCAATACCCGCACCCATCGTACCTACGCCAATAATACCGATTTTCTGAATTTGAATACTCATGCTTATCGTCCCTGATAATTTGGTTTACGTTTTTCAATAAAGGCTTGCATACCTTCTTTTTGATCTTCTGAAGAAAACAGCATCTGGAAAGATTTACGTTCCAGCATTAAGCCAGCATTGAGTGGCACATCTTCAGCCAGTAAAGCCACTTCCTTGATTTGTTCAAGCGCGATTGGCGGCATTTTTGCCAGACCTTCAGCCATTTTGATTGCTGTTGCCAGGGTTTCACTGTCTTCCGTTACTTGAGACACCAGGCCAATCTGATAAGCTTCCGGCGCTGGTACCAGACAACCCGTCATGATGATACGCATCGCATGGAATTTACCCACGGCACGGAATAAACGCTGTGTACCACCCGCACCTGGCATTACCCCTACTTTGACTTCAGGCTGACCGAACTGGGCACTTTTTCCGGCAATAATAATGTCCGCATGCATCGCCAGTTCACAGCCACCGCCCAATGCATAACCGTTTACTGCTGCAATCACCGGCTTTGAACACTGCGCAATGGCTTGCCAGTAACGCTCAGTACGACGTTGCATCATCTGGATCGTTTCAGCATTGGCTAATTCTTTAAGGTCAGCGCCTGCAGCGAAATCAGTTTCACCGCCAGTGAGAATAATGGCACGGATATTTTCATCGTCATTCAATTGCAGAAAAGCCGCAGCCAGTTTCTGGCGCACTTCTGTATTCAGGGCATTTTTAGCTTCTGGACGATGGATCTTGACCATCGCCACATGTGTCGAGATTTGCTCTACTTGAACTACCTGTTCCATCAAAAAACTCCATTTATTTTGTATAGCGAAATTTTATTTTATATAAAACTACGGTTTCTAAACCCATAAATCAAGATTTTTTCTCTCAAAAACGTAAAAAAGTTATTTTTTAATAAAAATTAGAGTAAAAACTCTTGTTCAGCTGGCTATTTTATGATTAATTGATTTCGCAATACGGAATTAATTATTTAATTCGAATTTTGGTTATTCATTTATGTAAATATTAACCACAATACAAAATAAAAAAATTAATTTCCGTCATAAGGATACTACGTTGTTCAGTGATTTTTCACTCAAGGTGAAACGGAAAAATCAGATCCAGCCTGATCGTAACAGGGCGAATGCGCACAGACGCTTAGACCTTAGATGAGGAAAATGCTTTTCCGTGAGGAAGAAAATGGATTTAGCGGTAGCAGAGGAATGCTACTTTAATATATAGAGGATATAAGAATGACAAGCGATACCATCGTAGCTGAGGAAACTAAAACGGGGGTCTCCTCCGACGGCACCATTAAGCAGGCACCTAAACGCCTGTGGATGACGGCCTTTGTCTTCGCTTTTTTGATTTTACTATGTGACGGTGCAGACATTGGTATTCTGGCTTTCAGCTTGACCAGTTTGAAAGCAGAATGGGGGCTGACTTCTGTACAGGCCGGTGCCTTGGGAAGTTATTCTCTTTTGGGTATGGGGATCGGTGGCTTTATTGGCGGATGGGCCTGTGACAAGTTTGGACGTGTACGTGTCATCGTATTGGCCACTATTTCCTTCTCAATCTTGTCTGCCTATTCAGGTTTTGCCCAGTCTTATCAAGAGTTTGCGATTTTACGTACCCTTTCGTGCTTAGGTTTGGGCTGTTTATATATTGCCTGTAATACTCTGATGTCTGAGTATGTACCAACCAAATACCGTACTACGGTACTGGCAACATTGATGACCGGTTTCACTTTAGGTTCATTGGTGATTACCATGATTTCAGGCTGGATCATTCCTGAATTCGGCTGGCGTATGCTGTACTGGATCACGATTGCTCCATTAGCTTTAGGTATCCTAATGCACTTTATGGTGCCAGAGCCAGAATCATGGAAACGTGTCCGTGAAATGAAAAGAACTGGTCAGATCGTGGATAATGATGCCAAAAAAGGCAACCCATATATCACCATTCTTAAAGATAAAACCCATGGCAAGATGTTCATCCTTTGGTCTTTCAGCTCTGGTTTCCTGCTATTCGGTTATTTCGGTGTAAGCAACTGGTTACCAAGTTATCTTGAAGCTGAATTAGGCATTAAATTCAAGGAAATGGCGCTATACATGGTAGGTACTTTTATCACCATGATGTTCGCCAAAATCATTGCAGGTTATGTGGCTGACAAAATTGGTCGTCGTATCGTATTTGCTTTCGGCACCATGGGAACAGCACTGTTTATTCCTGTCGTGGTGTATATGCACAATGCCGATAATATTGGTGTACTGATGCTGATCTTCGGATTCCTGTACGGTATTCCATATGCCATTAATGCAACCTATCTAACCGAAAGTTTCCCTACTGGAGTACGTGGTACAGCAGTTGGCGGTGCATTCAATATTGGTCGTATCGGTGCAATCTTCGCTCCAATTACGATTGGTTATCTTGCGATGAATGGTTCGATCGGTACGGGTCTATTGGTGATGGGTGCAGCTTACTTCCTATGCGGTTTGATTCCTGCCCTGTTTATTAAGGACCGTTTATACGATCCACAAAAAGCTGAATAACTTTTAACTCAAGAGGGCGGTAAATTTACTGCCCTCCTTCATCTATATTTTTATGACTTTAAATATCGAATACATACCCTTTGACCTGAACAGGATGTTTCTTGGTTGAACGAGATTCGTATTCATTATTCAAAAGTCAGCATCTCTGCATTTAGCAATGAGAGCAACGACAAGGAAAGATTTTCCTTCTTAGATATCAGAAAATTTCTTTAGGGATTAAGAAATGAAAAAATTAGTTTTAGCAACATTATGTGGTATTGCTTCAGCACAGGCATTTTCAGCAGAAGCGTCAGAAGACCGGATGCAGTTTTTAGAATCACAGTTAAAGCAAATCCAGGCCGAACTGGAACAGCAGAAAGCCGCGCAACTTGCGTTAAAGAACCAGCAAGAAGAAGCCAAAGCACAAGACTCTAAAACGCTGAGTTCGATGGTGGATAATGTCGATGTTTATGGATTGATTCGCTTTGATGGCGCAGTTGATTTCAAAAGTACCCCTGAAGCTCGTGGCCGTACTATTAACCAGATTAATAAAGTGCCTTTTACTGAACCTGACTCTACCCGTTCAGATTTTACTGCTGCTGCCAGCCGAATTGGTTTCCTGGCTAAAGACTTGGGTGGAAATCCAAATGTTTCTGCACGTTTAGAAGCTGACTTCTGGACCAATAATGGTAAAGGCGATGGTGGACTACGTATCCGTCATGCACATTTAAAATACTATAACTGGACTTTTGGTCAGGCCTGGTCATTAATGTCGACACCAGAAATTAGTACTGAAGCTGTCGATTACAGCTTATTACTGGGTGGGTCGGTCCTACGTACGCCTCAAGTCAGCTATGCTTTCAAACTTGATCCGGAAAATACTTGGAATGTTGGTCTGGAGTATATGGCTGGTGGCGATCGCTCTTCTGCCTTGCCTGCTTTAACCACTAAATATATTCATCAATCAGGTCCGCTGCATTTATTAGCTCAAGGCTTTGTCAATCAAAAGCAGGCGCAAACTGATACAGGTGATATTGAAAAAGTTGGTTGGGGTGTAGGTC
This sequence comes from Acinetobacter sp. UBA1496, assembly GCF_002324975.1. Lineage (NCBI taxonomy): Bacteria > Pseudomonadati > Pseudomonadota > Gammaproteobacteria > Moraxellales > Moraxellaceae > Acinetobacter > Acinetobacter sp. UBA1496. Next base: position 5,822 of record NZ_DCRI01000012.1, read on the forward strand.
TTGGTGGACGTTATCATCTCAATGATCAAAACTCGATCCAGGGTAACTATTTCCATATGGTCGGTGACCAGCGTATTGCAGCTTTCTTGACTCAAGGTTCAACAACCGATGGTGCTGCTTGGGGTGGAGATTATTCAGTCGATCCAATCAATAACGAACTTTTACTCAATGAGTTTAATAGTTTAAATATCGGCTTTACGCATAAATTTACGCCAAAACTACGTAGTAGCATTAATGCCAGTGTGGTAGATTTTGATGATTCCAGCGACTATGCACGCGCGAATCCTGAAACCAATAAACGTTTAACTGACTATATGGCTAACGTGATTTATTCTCCAGTTCCAAAGGTTAATCTGGGCGCAGAATATCACCACGGCAAACGTGAAACTTTTGATAATCGAGAAGCGGATGTTTCTCGTGTGAATTTATCAGCGACTTATAGTTTCTAAAGCCTTAGGAGACAAGGATGTCAGCCCAAGGGCAAATTTCACGAAAATTTATGTTTATGATGGCCATGACCTGCGCACTCTGCGCGGGTTGTAACTATTTTAACCAGCCATTAATTTATTCTATCGCAGAAGATCTGCATATCAGTGTGGCTGAGTCTGGTTGGACTGTCGTTTTAACCCAGATTGGTTATGCCACTGGGTTATTCTTGTTTGTGCCTTTAGGCGATTTGTTTGAAAAACGCCTCTATATTTGCAGCCTCATGCTATGTACCGGACTGGCGCTAATCGGACTTTCTGCCAGTACCAACCTGCATATGCTGTATGGTTTTACCCTGCTCGCTTCTTTTTGTTCGATTACCACCCAGATTCTGATTCCTTTTGCGGCTAACCTGTCTCAAAGAGAAAAAAGTGCTGAAGTGGTTGGTCTGCTGATGAGTGGCGTACTGGTCGGTATTCTGTTTGCCCGGACTGTATCAGGACTAATTTCTACCCTATGGTCCTGGCATGCAGTCTACCTTTTGAGTGGCTGTTCTATTCTCTTGCTCAGTATCGCTATGTGGTATCAGTTACCTAAAGCGAAGAGCCAATTACAAATGAGTATCTTACAGATTTATCGCTCACTATTTACCTTTGCCAAAACCGAACCCATGCTGATCCGACGTAGCATCATTGGTGGTTTGGGCTTTGGTATGCTGAGTATTATTTTTACCACCATGACTTTTGTACTGGCGGAAGCACCCTATCATTTTAATGATTTCCAGATTGGGTTAATGGGTATTGTTGGTGTGGTTGGCATCTGGTCATCACAATGGACCGGTAAAATGATTGGTCGACATCGGGAAAAATGGATTGCACAACTTGCTACCACGGGTTTAATTCTGGCCTGGATTCCATTATTTTTTGCGCAAAGCTATTTATGGGTGTATATCATTGGATTAATTCCCGCTTATTTTGGGATTTCTTCACTGCATGTGTTAAATCAGAATCTGGTATATCGAATCTCGGTACAAGCCCGTTCCCGTATTAATGCAATAGACCTCTTGCGAAAGTATCGTTTTACCTAATTTTTGAATTGGCTAAAACCTTATAAATTGTAGCTTTAGGCTGTTTAAATTTTAACTAACGCAAGAAGTCTAATCTATATGACCTGTTATTTTTCAGGTGCCGGGATCGGTGCATTTCTATCGCTAAACCTATGGAAAATGTATGGTTGGTCAGCCTGTGTTGCATTGGGCTTTGGCTTTACCCTGCTCATCTTTAGTATTAACCGCTATGACTTAAGCCGCAAACGCAATCTGGTCAATATCCACTCCCAATCATAAATAATCTAAAATTTAATACTGTGAACTCATAGAATATTAGTTTGAGTTTACAAAGGCTGCTTTCATAAATCATTTTTTTATCATTAAAAAGAAATTCCCTCATCCTAACCTTCTCCCAGAGGGAGAAGGAACTTTCAAAATTCATTAAATATGAAGATTACGATCATTTTTTGGTTTATGAAAGATATTTAAAGTATTTGACATATTAGCCCTGTGTTTCTATTTAGAATTATATGCTGGAAAATAAAGGACAGGATTATCCAGCATAAGAAGAACTATCTTCTACCAGAATCCTTTTCGATTATTTTATTTAATCTTTTGATATTTAAAAATTTAACCTGATTTAAAATCTTAATATTTAGGGTGTGTTGACACTTTTAGCTTAAAAAATATCTAATAAAAATCGCAGCCTAAGCTGCGATTTCTAATCATGTTTAAATGATTGATAGAATTATTATACGGATGCTTTTAACTGTGCAGCTGCACGGCCATCAAATAACTTGCAACCTGTCTGTTGCTGAAGTTCTTCGATACTCAAGCCATCCACCATTTCTAGCACCCAAGCCTGATTATCTTTGAGTTCAATAATGCACAAATCGGTATAAATGCGGTCAACGCAGTTTTTACCAGTAATTGGATAAGTCAGCTCTTCCACAATTCGTGGTTCGCCATTTTTTGTGACATGTTCCATGCAAACATAGACACAGCGAGCACCAACCGCCAGATCCATGGCACCACCCACTGCTGGAACCGCATCCAGTGCACCGGTATGCCAGTTAGCGAGATCACCATTCACGGCGACCTGAAAGGCGCCCATAATGCAGAAATCTAAATGGCCGCCACGCATAATATCGAAGGAATCTGCAGAGTTCATAAAACTACCGCCATCGAGCATGCTGACCAGTTCTTTACCAGCATTAATCAGATCATCATCAGCCTGTTCAGGATCAGTTAAAGCGGTAAAACCCAGAACACCATTTTCAGAATGCAGGACAATATCCTGTTCAGGTTTTAAATAACCAGCAACGCGTGTTGGTAAGCCAATGCCTAAATTCACATAAGAACCGGTCGGAATATCCTGTGCAACTTTTTCTACAATCTGTTCGCGTGTACGTTTTTGAATTGTCATTATTTGATATCTCCTACCTTCACCACATGCTGCACGAAAATACCCGGCGTCACGATAATCTCTGGATCAAGCTCGCCTAACTCTACAATTTCATGCACTTGGGCAATCGTGGTTTTGGCCGCTTTTGCCATTAACGGGCCAAAGTTTCGCGCTGCTTTACGGTAGGTCAAGTTGCCCCATTGATCAGCCTGATTGCCATAAACCAAGGCATAGTCCGCATGAATTGGATATTCCAGCACATAGTCCTTGCCATTGATATGGCGGGTTTCTTTGCCTTCAGCAATCTTGGTACCGTAACCTGTAGGCGTAAAAATAGCGCCCAGACCTGCACCCGCTGCCTGGATACGGCAAGCCAAGTTGCCTTGTGGTACCAACTCTAGTTCAACCTTTCCAGCTTTATACAGCTCTTCAAACACCTTGGAGTTATTGGCACGAGGAAATGAACAGATCATTTTTGTCACCAGTCCTGACAATAACAGGTTGGTTAGGCCACGGTCACCAGAAGCAGCATTATTGTTGATGATGGTCAAATCTTTAGGACCAATATCAATCAAAGCTTCAATCAGTTCGATTGGCTGTCCTGCCAAACCGAAGCCACTAGTCATAATATGCGCACCATCTGGAATCTGCTTGAGTATAGTTTCGATATCCTGTGTGATTTTATTCATTTAATTGCTTCCTAGCATCTTCCTGTCTTTATAAATATTTGATTAATCAATTAGTCAGCTTTTTGTGGGTCAAACAAACGGTTTTTAATGAAAATCGCTGGGATCAAACCACAAATAAAATAAGCCACACTCATGATAAGTAGACCTGTACCAATTGAGCCACCTTGTGCAAAATAACCGATGGTTAAGGGTGCCAATACTGCGCCTAGACGGCCAATGTTATAAGCGCCACCTGTAGCTGTACCACGGACTTTGGTAGAGAAACTTTCAGTCATATAAGTCGCGTTAATGCCATATGGAATACCGTAAAGGAATCCGAAAAACAGCATCAGCCATAAGATATTGTCCGGTGTGTTGCCAAAGACAATAATTGGAATAAAGATTGCAGTGCCCATGGTACCGAAAGCAAATACTGCACGACGGCCAATTTTATCCGCAATAATGCCTGCGATCACTTTGGTACACATCATGATCAGGAAGGTCCCAATCATATAGGTGGTCATTTCTTTAAATTTAATACCGAGATCTGATTCCAGATAAGCCGGTAACCAGTTACTTACACCGTAATAACCAAACTGTAAAAATGCGGTACTGAACGACCAGAGGATGAACATGCGACGGCTTAAAGCATCGGCAAAGATCATTTTAAACGTATTCTTCGGTTTTTCCTGAACTACGCCGCTGGCTTTGGCTGCCAATCTTTCTTGACGGGCTTTTAACCAGGCTTGTGGCTCTGGTACCAGGAAGAACATGCCAATGGCAAGAACAATCGGAACAATGGCGATATAGTAAAGGTAACGCCAGCCTAATTCTGGAAGTAACCATCCTGCAAGTACAGTGGCAACGACTGAACCAAGTGTCCAACCTGTCATTAAAGCAGCAAGTACTGTAGAACGATATTTTGTTGGCACATACTCTGCCATTAGAGTATTACAGGCAATATAGAGGGCTCCTAAGCCAATTGCTGAAAAGAATCGCAACCATTTGAATTCTTCATAGCTTTGAGTAAAGCCCAGCCAGAAGGTTAATGAAGAGAATAAAGCGATCGCAACAACAATCACCCGAACTCGCCCGAAGCGGTCACAAGCCCAGCCACCAAAAAAGCCACCAATGGCCATACCAGCAAGTGTCCAGCTACCAAGTGCACCTGCCTGAATACTACTTAAAGAAAATTCTTGTTTGAGGCTGGTTAGACTGTAGGCTAATAGTGCAAGATCTGCACCATCTACCAATAACGCTAAAAATGAAAAGATAAAAGCCAGAATCCAGACCTTTTTCTTAGGCATATTTTCTTCTGGTAGAAGGTTTTGTTGTGAATTAAGCGTATTCATAATGTCCTTTACACTTTGCTGGCACTCCTGTGCCTTTTAGCAGTTTATGTTTCACCTAATTAATTAAATGAAACATAGAATGTTTGATTGATCTCTAATTCTGAAACTGACTAGATTTTAAAAAACCATCCCAGAACTGGATTGTCTGACTTCAATTGAAGTCAGACAAAACAAACTAGCCAGCATTGCTGGCTAGAAGTTGATCTTCATTTAGTTGGAGAATGCAGCAATACCCGTTTGCGCACGACCTAGAATTAGGGCATGTACATCATGGGTACCTTCATAAGTATTGACCACTTCCAGGTTTACCAGATGACGAGCTACACCGAATTCATCAGAGATCCCGTTACCGCCCATCATGTCACGCGCTAAGCGGGCAATGTCTAAAGCTTTACCACAGTTATTACGTTTGATCAGTGAAGTACCTTCAACGGAAGCGATACCTTCATCTTTCATACGGCCAAAACGTAATGCCACTTGTAGACCCAGCGCAATTTCAGTTTGCATGTCTGCCAATTTTTTCTGGATCAGCTGATTCGCAGCCAATGGACGGCCAAACTGTTTACGGTCCATGGTGTATTGATGCGCTGTATGCCAACAGAATTCAGCTGCACCCATCGCACCCCAGGCAATACCATAACGCGCACTGTTCAGACAGGTAAACGGACCTTTTAGACCACGAATTTCCGGAAATGCGTTTTCTTCTGGAACAAAAACATTGTCCATCACGATTTCACCAGTAATCGATGCACGCAGGCCAACTTTACCGTGAATCGCTGGTGCAGAAAGCCCTTCCCAGCCTTTTTCCAGAATAAAGCCACGAATGTCACCGACATTGCCTTCAGGAGATACTTCTTTTGCCCAAACTACAAAAACATCTGCAATCGGACTGTTGGTAATCCACATTTTGGCGCCCGTCAGACGGTAACCACCTTCGACTTTCTTGGCACGAGTAATCATGCTACCCGGATCAGAACCATGATCAGGCTCAGTCAGACCGAAACAGCCGATATATTCACCGGTCGCCAGTTTTGGCAAATATTTCTGTTTCTGTTCTTCAGAACCAAATTCATTGATTGGCACCATCACAAGAGAACTTTGCACACTGGCCATTGAACGGTAACCTGAATCTACACGTTCCACTTCACGGGCAATCAGACCATAGCTGACATAATTTAAGCCGGCACCGCCGTATTGTTCTGGGATGGTTGGGCCCAGCAGACCCAGCTCACCCATTTCACGGAAAATCGTTGGATCGGTTTTTTCATGACGGAACTGTTCTAGTACACGTGGCATCAGCTTGTCCTGACAGTACGCATGCGCGCTGTCACGGATCATACGTTCTTCTTCAGTCAGTTGCTGTTCCAGTAAAAATGGATCTTGCCAGTCAAATCTAATTCTTGTGCTCATTTTAATATTTCCAATATTCTAAAATCTGCTGCTTACGCGGTCGCTTGTTTAATCATTTCACGTGCGATGATGATTTGCTGGATTTGAGTTGTACCTTCATACAGACGGAACAAACGCACATCACGGTAGAAACGTTCAATTGAATATTCACTGATATAGCCCGCGCCACCATGAATTTGCAGACAGCGATCCGCTACACGGCCACACATTTCAGTCGCAAACATTTTCGCGCATGAAGATTCAGTAGTCACATTCTTGCCTTCGTCACGCAGGCGGGCAGCATCTAGAACCATACATTTCGCTGCATAAATTTCAGCTTTAGAGTCTGCCAGCATGCCTTGGATGAGCTGGAAATTCGCAATCGGTTGACCGAACTGCTTACGTTCCACTGCATAATTTAAAGCATCTTCCAGCATACGCTCTGCCATACCTACGCTATAGCCAGCAATATGCAGACGGCCTTTATCCAGAACACGCATTGCAGTTTTAAAGCCAATGCCTTCAACACCACCGATCAACTGATCTTTATGAACTTTACAGTTGTCAAAAATCACGTCACAAGTGTATGAACCATGTTGGCCCATTTTTTTATCAATTTTGCCCAGACTTAGGCCCCGTGTATTCGCTTCTACCAGGAATGCAGAAATGCCGCTTGCACCTTTGATATCAGGATTGGTACGCGCCATCACCGTAAATGTCGTTGCACGCGGCGCATTGGTAATAAAACGTTTGGTACCGTTTAAAATATAGTAATCGCCATCTTTAACCGCGCTGGTTTTTAAAGATGCTGCATCTGAACCTGAATCCGGCTCAGTTAAACAGAATGAACCAATGATTTCACCAGTCGCATAACGTGGCAGGTATTTCTGTTTTTGCTCTTCAGTACCGTCAATCACGATCCCGCTTGAACCGATCCCGTTATTGGTTCCAATCAAAGAACGGAATGCAGCTGATGTACGGCCTAATTCCATTGCGACCAGAATTTCCTCTTCCATGGTGATACCTAAACCGCCGTATTCCTCTGGAATGGTTAGGCCAAACAGACCTAATTCTTTCATCTGCTCGACAATACGCTCAGGAATCGCGTTGCTTTCTTCAACTTCATGTTCTAAAGGAACTAGTTCATTTTTGACAAAGTTACGAATAGTCGAAAGAAGTTGCTCAAGCATTTCCGGATCGCGAATCATAGGGATCTCCATGTTATTTAGTTCATCTGGGTAAATTCCTTTACCCTTTAATTTTAGTTTCGTAATACGAAATAAATAATCATAAAAATTCATTTTGAGCAAGAAAAATTATTAAAAATTTTATTTTTTAAGCAAAAAAGCAAATTTTTCTAGCTTTAATTAAAAATTTTAGTTAGAATTTTATTTCGCAATGCGAAATTTTTAGATTGTTGGTAGATTTAGAAAAGAGTTAGATGATTTGAATCAGGTCATAATTGATTCTATAAAAGTGCAGCGAGATAAGAATGTTTCAATTAAATCGTGCTGATGATTCTCGTTTTGATTGGCTCCATTTTCCTGAAATTTTATCTGGTGAACTTTAAATTTCTAAAGATACTTAAAAATCATTACAGGTCTCAAAAACCTATAGATTCTGCATGGTTTTTAGCTGAATAGCGCTAATTAACTTAAATACAGATAAAGTGAGCACTTTTTTATTTATTTTTATCACTAATAGAAGTGTTTTATTTTGTATCGTGAAATTTAATTGCTATCATATTTATTAATTTACCTTTAATTGCTCTGACCATGACAAAAAATAAAACTGGCGAAATACCTAATTTTGATGAGATCCGTTTAGATCCGATTTCACATATTCATAGAGAAAATAACCCACAATTTATCGCGTCTATTGCACGTGGTTTAGAAATTCTCAGATGTTTTTCCGCAACGAATCAATTACTGGGCAACCAGGAAATTGCACAGCTAACTAATCTGCCAAAACCGACTGTTGCCCGGATCACCAGCACGTTGGTTTCTTTAGGTTATCTAAAACAGTTACCGAATACGACCAAATACCTGTTGGACGTTGGTGTATTGGCTCTGGGTTATGCAGCGCTAAGCAATATTTCGGCACGTACACAGGCATATCCATTTATGGAAGAAATGTCACGTTATGCGCAAGCGCCTGTCGCCATGGCAACCCGTGATCGTCTGAGCATGATTTATTTGGAAGTCGTTCACACAGAGTCTACTTTGACCATGCGTCGTCCAGTTGGCTCTACCCTGCCTATTCATAGTAGTGCGATGGGCCGTGCCTGCCTAGCTGCGATGGAAGTTAAAGAACGTGAGTATCTATTTGATGCCATCAAGAAAAGAAATGAAGATCAGTGGCCAACCATTAAGCGTAATTTAGAACGTGCTATTCGTGATTATCAGGATTATGGCTATTGCTTATCTCTCGGTGATTGGGCCAAAGATGTGAACTCTGTTGCAGTGCCATTGATTCATCCTAAACATGGTATTTTGACTTTTAACTGCGGCGCACCAACCTATCTGCTCAATCAGGAAAAACTGGAAAATGAAATCGGTCCTCGTCTGATTCATATGGTCAATAACATTTCTCTGACTTTAAATAATATCTAAGCTGTTATTTAAGATTTAAATGGGCGGCAATGATCGCCCTTTATTTGTAAGCGTCCGCTGAAT
>NZ_DCRI01000010.1:0-22175 GCF_002324975.1 Acinetobacter sp. UBA1496
CGAACAATTAAACGTTTAGGTAGGACACTATGGAAAAAATGGTCAGGCTATCATCGCCGAAGTTTGGTTGAGACTAAAATGCACTGCATCAAATTATTAGGAGATAAACTCAGTGCAAGGAGCTTTGATAGCCAAGTCAATGAGGTTCATGCACGTGTAGCAGTCCTCAACAGATTTACGGAATTAGGTCGACCACTTACCCAAGTTACGCCTTAAATTTGGCTCAATTAGGGGCGCTTTGCCTTTCAAATCTTTGTGCAACAAAGCCATTCAATATTGCCAATCTGCCGGAAGCTCTCAAACTGGACCTGCTCATCATGCAACTGGCCTATGAAAAAAATCCGTTGGCGGAACGTTTTTATACAGCCTCACATATCAAGCTGAATCAGGCCTGGCATGATTTCTTTGAGCAGGCACAGCAACATCAATTTATCCAGACTGATGATCCGCAACATCAGACCGAACTGATAGTGTCCTTACTATTAGGTATGCGGCATCACAAAGTCTTATTGGGCTTAAGTCCGCTACCCGACATGCAACAACGTCATCAGATCATTCAGCAGGCCATTGAGCTCTTTATACTGAAATATGCGATTTCCCGTTAAATTTCTTTTATCTGGCCGGATCCTTGCAACAGCGTAAGGACTAAAATTCATTCAATTATCAACAAATGATATTCAACTTTTGTCTGCAAAAGACTTGGATTGTCATGCAGTCGGGGTATAGTCAAAGGAAGAATCGGAGGGATATAAAAAATGGTTCAACAGATTGAGGCACCTCTACGCGAAGACGTACGTTTACTGGGTAATCTACTGGGAGAAACCCTGAAGTTACATGCGGGGCAAGATTTGTTTAATCAGGTCGAGCAAATTCGGGCCTTATCGAAAGGTGCTCGCGATGGACAGGTTGAAGCAGAAAAACAGCTGGAACAATTATTCCTGACTTTAGAAGATCATGAAATCCTGCCATTGACCCGTGCCTTCACTCATTTCTTAAACTTTGCCAATATTGCCGAACAGTACCATGTGGTACGTCGTCGCCGTCAAAGCGAATTTGAGGAAACTACAGAATCTCCAAATCCTCTGGTGCCTTTATTTGAGAAATTCAAACAGCAAGAAATTTCTGCAGAAACCTTATATCAGCAAATCTGTGAATTAAAGATTGAACTGGTGCTGACCGCACATCCAACAGAAGTCAGCCGACGCACCCTGATCCAGAAATATGATGGCATCAATAATGCCCTGTCCAAATTTGACCAGCAGAAACTGACCCCGCGTGAACGTCAGGCGGTCTTGGCTGACTTAAAACAGCTCATCAGTTCTGCCTGGCAAACGGACGAAATCCGTCAACATCGCCCAACCCCGGTGGATGAAGCCAAATGGGGCTTTACGACAATCGAACAGACCCTCTGGAATGCTGTACCCAAATTCATTCGTGAACTGAACGGCATGGTTGAGGAACAATGTGGCCAAACTTTGCCGCTAGATGTTGCTCCGGTACGTTTCGCTTCCTGGATGGGTGGCGACAGGGATGGCAACCCGAATGTGACGCATAATGTGACTCAGGAAGTATTGTGGTTGTCACGCTGGAAAGCAGCTGATCTTTATCTGCGTGATATTGAAAACCTGCGCTGGGAACTTTCTATTCAGCAATGCAGTGATGAAATTACACAGGCGTTAGGCCATCAACATCCTGAACCGTACCGTGAATATTTACGCGATATCCGTGAACGTCTAAAAATTACCCGGGCTTGGCTGGCCGAAAAACTACATGGCAAAGATGCGGATGATAGTCGGGTGATTAAAAGTAAAGATGAGTTATTAAAACCTTTACTGATCTGTTATCGCTCATTGATGGCATGCAATCTGGCAGAACTTGCCAATAGCAGTCTGCTGGACCTGATTTACCGGGTGAACTGTTTCGGAATTGAACTCCTCAAACTGGATATCCGTCAGGAATCCGGTCGTCATCGTCAGGCCATTTCAGCCATTACTGAATATCTGGGTCTGGGTAATTTCGAAACCTGGACTGAACAGGCCCGTCAAAACTTCCTGTTGCAGGAACTGCAAAGTAAACGGCCTCTACTACCTAAACACCTGAATGAACCAGCGGGTAGCCTGATTGAACATCCAGATGTACAGGAAGTGTTTACCACCATGCGCACATTGGCCGAACAGCCAAGTGAGTCTCTGGGTGCCTATATTATTTCCATGGCCGAATACCCAAGTGATGTGCTGGCCGTCTTGCTGCTGCAAAAAGAAGCCGGGATTAAACAGCCTTTACGGGTAGTGCCTTTATTTGAAACCTTAAAAGATCTCGACGGCGCTGCTGACACCATGTCGACACTCTTTAATATGCACTGGTACAAGCAGCATATTCAGGGCAAGCACGAGGTCATGATTGGTTATTCGGATTCGGCCAAAGATGCCGGCTTTATGTCAGCCAACTGGGCACAGTACCGTGCACAGGAAGAACTGACCGCAGTCGCCAAACAGCATGGTATCCAGCTGACCCTGTTCCATGGTCGTGGCGGCTCGATCAGCCGTGGTGGTGCACCCACCCAGCAAGCCTTGTTCTCGCAACCGCCGGGTTCGATTTCAGGGGCCATCCGGGTGACTGAACAGGGCGAGATGATTCGCTTTAAATTCGGTCTGGAAGAAATCGCGCTACAAAATCTCGAGATTTATACTGCGGCGACATTGGAAGCGACTTTATTACCGCCACCTGAACCGAAACCGGAATGGCGTGATCTGATGCATAAGATGACCGATCTGTCGGTACAGGTCTATCGTCAGACGGTACGTGAAAATCCACATTTCGTGAAATACCTGCGTACCGTGACCCCAGAACTGGAACTGCAAATGCTGCCACTTGGTTCACGTCCAGCCAAACGTAAGGTCAGCGGTGGAATTGAATCTTTGCGTGCCATTCCTTGGGTTTTTGCCTGGACTCAAATTCGTCTGATGTTACCGGCTTGGCTGGGTACTGGTGCCGCATTAAATGAGGTACTGGATCAAGGGCAACGTACGATTCTGGATGAGATGCTAACTGAATGGCCTTATTTTCAGACCTTGATTGATATGCTTGAAATGGTACTCTCCAAAGCAGACAGCAATGTCGCGCTCTATTACGAATCGCATCTGACTCAGGATGAAGATCTGAAAGAACTCGGGACGGAACTGCGTCAACGCTTGCAGGATGCTATTCAGACCTTATTAACCTTAAAAGGGGAATCAAAACTGCTCAGCAGTAATGGCGTCTTGGATCAGTCCATGACCGTGCGTAAACCTTATCTGTTACCGCTCCATTTACTACAAGCCGAACTGATGAAACGTCGTCGGTTATATCTGGAACAGCAGCAGGCTGAACACACTCCGGTCGATCATGCCCTGATGGTGAGTATTGCCGGCATTGCCGCCGGTTTACGAAATACCGGTTGATTTTTTTCTCTTCCATTTAAAGCACATCTACACGATGTGCTTTTTTATTGATCAGTCAATAGCCAAAAAAGCTTTATTTATATATCAAATTAAAATTACTTATAGAAGTTGAATATGAATTGTCCGGGAATTAATCCACTGATTTAACTTTAGTTTTGATTTAAAAAACTTTTACCGCACGGTAAAATCTCAAATAAAGTCATAGAATTAATTTGAACAAAAATTTTGTTTCAGTGATTAAATCTTCTAAAAAACAAGAGTATGATGTGCACAATTTATCTTTTGAGTGCTCATTTTATGTCCAATTGGTTTCCCAAGTGGCGCCCTTATGAGGGTAGTATCGATGCACGACCAGTAGGTACCGCAGAGTATTTACCGCCTGCCCAGACCCTGATCTTGGGGGTACAACATGCCTTTGCCATGTTCGGTGCGACGGTACTGGCGCCATTTCTAATGGGTTTTGATCCCAATCTGGCCATTTTAATGTCGGGGATCTGTACCATCCTGTTCTTCCTGATCACGGGTGGTCGTGTACCAAGTTATCTGGGTTCAAGCTTTGCGTTCATTGGGGTAGTGATTGCGGCAACCGGTTATGCAGGTGCTGGCGGACTAAATCCAAATATTGGTGTCGCCGCTGGCGGGATTATTGCCTGTGGTGTGCTTTATGCCTTGATGGGTGTTCTGGTCATGGCAACAGGAACCCGCTGGATTGAAAAATTGATGCCGCCTGTAGTGACCGGTGCGGTGGTGATGATTATTGGTCTGAACCTGGCCCCTGTGACTGTGAAAAACGTCATGGGCAATACCTTTAATATGTGGATGTCACTGGTGACCGTCCTGTGTATGGGTTCCATTGCGGTGTTTACCAAAGGTCTGGTACAGCGTTTATTGCTCTTGATCGGTTTATTGCTGGCTTACTTCATTTACTACATTTTAAGTAATGTAATGGGCTATGGGACTGCAATTGATTTTGCGCCCATTCAGCAAGCTGGCTGGTTTGGTGTTCCGAGCTTCCATGCGCCAGTATTTGATACCAATGCCATGCTGATCATTGCGCCTATTGCCCTGATTCTGATTGCAGAAAACTTGGGACATATTAAAGCCGTAGGTGCCATGACCGGTGAAAATCTGGATCCGCATATCGGTAAAGCCTTTGTAGCGGACGGTATTGCAACTACCTTGGCAGGTGGTGTGGGCGCACCGGGTATGACTACCTATGGTGAAAATATTGGTGTGATGGCCGTTACCCGGGTTTACTCGACGATTATCTTTGCTGTTGCCGGTGTATTTGCGGTATTCCTAGGTTTATCGCCGAAATTTGGTGCGATTATTCATACCATTCCAACAGCGATTTTAACCGGCGCCTCAATTGTGGTCTTTGGTCTGATTACTATTGCCGGTGCGAAAATCTGGATCGAAAATAAAGTCGATTTTTCACAGAACAAAAACCTGATGGTGGCAGCAGTAACGATTATTCTGGGTACGGGTGACTTTGCTCTGACCTTCGGTAACTTTAACCTAGGTGGAATTGGTACAGCGACCTTTGCTGCGTTATTCCTGAACTGGTTCTTTAGCCTGGTCGATAAAAAATAATTCGAAGACTTATATTTTCAAGCAGCCTCCAGGCTGCTTTTTTTATATCGTAAGAATTGTTTAAATAGGCCTGATCTTTTATATGAGCATCCTGCCGATGCGTCTGGATTTTTTTGATTTACGTCTTTTTCTCAATATAGTCGACACAGGTAGTCTGACCAAAGGTGCTGAACGCTCTTCCATTTCCTTACAGGCAGCCAGTGAGCGGATTAAAAAGCTGGAACAGCAATATCAGGTCAGTCTGTTCAGCCGCCATTCTGCTGGGGTAAAAATGACTTTTGCGGGACAGGTCTTTGCTGAACATGCCCAAGCCCTGTTGCAACAGGGACAACAGTTGTCTCAAGCCATGGCCGGCTTTAGTGAAGGACTCAATTCCAATATCAGCTTATGGTGTAACTCTTCAGCACAAAGTGAGTACCTTCCCCTATTATTGCCAAAATATCTGGTAAATAACCCAAATATCCAGATTGACCTCAAAGAAGCAGAGAGCAATGACATCATTGCAGCTTTGGCGAGTGGTACTGCCAAGCTGGGACTCATTTCCAGCTTTTTTCCTGCGTCACAATTACAGACTCTGGAATTTTCAGATGATCCTTTGGTGCTGATCTGCCCTGAACAGCATGATCTGGCAACGAACCAGGCATTAACATTAGCAGACTGTCTGAATTATCCCTTTGTTGGTCTGATGCAATATCACTCTTTGCAGCAGTCGATTGAAACCCAGGCTCGCTTGCTGAATTGTGAGATTCAATACCGCTTGCGCTTACCGAATTTTGCCGCCATTGCTCAGGTTGTGGCCAATGGTGTAGGGATCGCGATCATGCCAAAACGTGCTGCACAACGTTTGGCCGAGCTCTATGCATTTCAGCAAATCCAGCTGACGGGAGATTGGGCCAACCGCAAGTTATTGTTAGCTGCAAAGAACTTTGATGAACTGAGCACGGCCTATCAGCACTTTAGCCAGTTCCTCATTTCTGCGGATGTACAAAAAATCCTGAATTAAATCCAGCCGAATTGATGCAGCATCATATAGCTGCCTAAGGCAATCAGGCCGATAAAAAATACTGTCCGGAATTTCTGTTCAGGGATACGGGAACGGATTTTTTTGCCGAACCACATCCCGATCAAGGCTGGAATCAGTGCAATCGCTGACATGGCATAATCAATCGGCATATCTTCCACCGGGTTTCGGTGCAGAAAAACTGCCAAACACACTGTCGAGGTGGTAAATACCAATCCTAAGGCCTGAACCAGATCATCACGTTTTAAATGCAGGGTTTGCAAATAAGGCACGACTGGGATTACCACTACCCCAGTTGCCACGGTCAAGGCACCCCCGAGATATCCCATAATTGGAGAAAGCCACTTTTCATGCTGGCTTAGATCTGGCATCCGTTTCGCCAGTAAACCATATAGGCCATACAGGGCAAGCATCCCGCCCAGTAAGGCTTCACTATGAAATTCAGAATGACCTAAGGTCGGGAAAATACTCCAGACTGAACCCAGGATAATGCCTGCCAACAATAGCCAGAAACGGCGAATCAGTTTCAGCACATGACCTTCAGCAAATAACTGCCAGAAATTGGTCAGCATCGAAGGCACAATCAGTAAAGTTGCTGCCTGGAATGGGCTCATAAATATGGTCAGCAAACCCATGGACACCGCAGGCAGACCTAATCCAATGGTGCCTTTAATCAGACCAGCCAGAGCAAAAATAGCAATAACAAAAGCAGTCATCTGATGACCCTAAATTGATTTAAGCTCATGCTATAGAAATCACGAATAGAGTAAAATCAGGGTTTTAAGAAGGAAGCCTCAAGTAAAGATTGAGGCCTCAGATGGACGTGCTGAAACTCATCAGATTCATCAGCAAAAATCGGATTTGAAAACTATTTAAGGACGGAATTCTTTCAGTTCACGCTGAATGAAATACTGGAACATTTCCCGGTACAAATGTTCAATAAACGCCTGATCCACACCCTGCTGTTGTGCCAAGGCTTTGACATTTTCCACAATCTGCTCCATACGCTCCGGTGATTGCAGATCAGTTTCAGTTTTTTTAAAACGGGTGGTTTGATCAACATAAAATTGACGCGCAGCGATCAGCTCGACTAAAGCTGTATCAATGGCATCGATCTGTTGACGTGCATGTTGTAATGATTCAGCTTTGATTTTTTCCATGTTTATTCAGTCACTTTCAGTTTAGTTATCACTCTTATACTTTTCTTCTAACACATTACTGAAAATACTTTCAATCATCCAGACACGATATAAGCTATTAAATGTATAACTTTGCCCATCAATACGTAGTTCCAGCACCGGTAAATTCGGCTGGGACTTCATTTCACATAAGGTGTCATTTTCCTGCAACTTGGCCAGAACGTCTTCCTGGGTCAGTTCAGTAATATTCAGTTCCTGCTGCATACGCTTGAAATGCGCTGCATAAGACAGATCATAACCACGAGTCCAGACCGCTTCCAGAATCTGGTACATGGCTTCAATCCGCTGCTCTTCCGGACAGCTATAAAACAATTGCGCCATCGGCATCACGGCCTGCTCGGTTGGCCGGCAGAATGGGGTAAATTTGACTTCAGTCCGCTTGGATAAGCGCGTCGCCAGACTCCAGTCAAACCAGTCGCGTTCCTGATAAGACAACGGATAGACATTCAACTGGATATTATAAAAATCAGCCAGCTCTTCCTTGATATAAGCCAGTAACAACCAGGAAATCGGATCTTCCAGAGCGATATACAGGTCTAGCTCTGGGTTCATGGACTGGATTTCATTCAGCTCTTCGGCATCACTGATCAGATGCTCGCGCCATTCAATATGATTGATCAGGAAAATCGGGTTGCCGGTCAGTAATCTCTGCTGTTTCAGGCGACGGGTCAGACGTAACAAGTCATCTACCGCCTGATACTGGCGTCCGCCAAACTGGAAATAGCTGGCCAGAATCGGACTATGCTCAAAAATACGTTCCGGAAAATTCTGCGGCGCATGATGACGGCTAGCCATCGCATATAAGGTGCGTAATTTTCCGTTCTGTTTTTGCCAGAGCATATGAAAGACATCTTCTAGCAAATACAGAAAATCCTGTCCGCGTAACGGTGTATTTCTCAGGATGGTTTCTGCCTGCTTTAAGGCTTCAGCTGTCGGTAATTCTGGGGTCTCATGAAAGCTGAAACGATGCTGTTTAGATAAAATTTTGGCATCATTCAGACAATAGTGCTGCCATTCATCAAAAGACATCTGATTAGGCGGCTCAGCCCGCTGATCTGAAATGATGACTTTGAGTGGCTTCAGTTCCGGACTGAGAATTTCTTCCAGTTGCGGTAACTGTTGTACCGCCAGATAACTATAAACATCATCCAGTCTTAAATGGATGCTCAAGCCATCTTCAATAGATAACACCGTTTGACGAACTGGTTTCTGGTAAAACCAACTCGATCGGATTGGATCAAACCAACGGCGTAGCAGGGACATGAGAGGTGCCTCGAAAAGATTTTGTCATGCCAGCCCTTGCCAGCAGGATCGTTTTATTCAACATCCTATTATGAGGATGTTTATGACCTGATATAAGTCTTGTGCAAAACTTATATCAAGTCAGCAACAAATGTTCAATGTTTTCTAGGACTTTAGATTTCAAGATTTAGGTCAGTCACAGCCCCGGTCTCCGCCCCAGAAGTCAGTTTGGCGAATTTCGCCAGTGCCCCGTGGGTATAATTTGGTTTCGGTTTCACCCAGGCCGCCTGACGTGCAGCAAGCTCTTCATCCGAAATATGCCAGGTCATTTCACGGGTTTCCGCATTAATGGAAATTTCATCGCCATTTTGCACCAGACCAATCGGGCCACCCTCATAGGCTTCCGGTGTGACATGACCAATCACAAAACCATGACTTCCGCCTGAGAAACGGCCATCAGTAATCAGTGCGACTGAATCCCCCAGACCTTTACCAATAATAGCAGAAGTCGGTTTCAGCATTTCCGGCATGCCCGGTCCACCTTTAGGACCAACACCGCGAATCACGACCACTTCACCTGGCTGAACTTCGCCATCCAGAATCCCGCGCATCGCGCCCTGTTCGCCTTCAAACACCCGTGCCGGTCCTTTGAAATATAGACCTTCCTTACCGGTAATTTTGGCGACTGCGCCATTCGGTGACAGGTTGCCTTTCATAATGATCAGATGCGAGTCTTTTTTCACAGGTTGGTCGAATGGCAAAATAATCTGCTGACCTTCTGGATAATCTTTTACATCGGCCAGGTTTTCTGCCAGTGTTTTTCCGGTCACAGTCAGACAGGAACCATCTAGCATGCCAGCATCCAGCATGCGTTTCATCAATGGCTGAATCCCGCCAATGGCAATCAGTTCGGACATTAGATATTTACCGGATGGACGGACATCGGCCACGACAGGAATTTCTTTACCAATTCGTACAAAGTCATCTAGGCTCAGCTCAACACCCGCTGTATGCGCCATGGCTAACAGATGCAGCACTCCATTGGTTGATCCACCCAACGCAATCAATACCTTAATTGAGTTTTCAAAAGCCGCTTTGGTCATAATGTCACGTGGCTTGATATCCAGACGGAGCAGATTCATCACTGCTTCACCAGCACGGGCACAGTCAATCTGCTTGTCTTCAGACACCGCTTCCTGTGCGGATGAGCCTGGCAGGCTCATGCCGAGAGCTTCAATCGCAGAAGCCATAGAATTGGCGGTATACATCCCCCCACAAGAACCCGGCCCTGGCAAAGACACTTCTTCAATATGTTTCACCTGAATCGCATTAATTTTGCCTTTGGCATGCTGACCCACCGCTTCAAATACCGAAATCATGTCGGTATGCCCTTCACCCGGCTTGATGGTGCCACCATAAATAAACAGACCTGGACGGTTTAAACGTGCCAAGCCCATGATGCAGCCCGGCATATTTTTGTCACAGCCCCCAATCGCAATCACGCCATCATAGGCCTGACAACCGACC
Source organism: Acinetobacter sp. UBA1496 (assembly GCF_002324975.1). Lineage (NCBI taxonomy): Bacteria > Pseudomonadati > Pseudomonadota > Gammaproteobacteria > Moraxellales > Moraxellaceae > Acinetobacter > Acinetobacter sp. UBA1496. The sequence goes on from NZ_DCRI01000010.1 coordinate 10,023, forward strand.
ACCGCTTCAATCGAATCGGCAATAATTTCACGCGACAGCAAGGAGTATTTCATCCCTTCAGTTCCGTTGGAGATCCCGTCGGAAATAGTGATGGTATTGAAGATAATCCCCTTACCACCGGCAGCATTCAGGCCCTGCTCGACTGTACGTGCCAGGCCATCAATATGCATATTACAAGGGGTCACATTGGCCCAGGTCGACGCGATCCCGATAAACGGACGAGTAAAGTCTTCATCCTGAAAACCGGTGGCACGCATCATGGAACGGGCCGGTGCATTTTCGATGCCTTCATAGACGGGAGCAGAATGTTCTCGGATATTGTCTTTACTCATTTTATTCGTCCTGGATGTAATTCTTGTGAAGCCTAAAAGCTGTCTAGGTTTTATTCGATTGTATAGAAAGCGATCTTTAGATAAAAGTAAGACTCTGTGTATCTGATTCGGTTATTTGAGGCAGTGCGATTATCAAGAATAAAAAAAGCACCCCTTCTGGAATGCTTTTTTGCGCTATAAAATTTACAGCTTAGATTTCACGTACCGCGCCTTTTGCCGCACTTGTGGTATGCATTGCATAGGCCTTCAAAGCTTTAGAAATCTTACGTGGACGGTCTTCTACTGGATGCCAGCCTTTTTCATCTTGAGCAGCACGACGAGCGGCCATAGTCGCATCATCCACAGCCAGGTGAATGGTACGGTTTGGAATATCGATTTCGATACGGTCGCCATCTTCAACCAGACCAATTGCACCACCTTCTGCAGCTTCTGGTGATACGTGACCAATCGACAGACCTGAAGAACCACCAGAGAAACGGCCGTCAGTCAGAAGTGCGCACTCTTTACCAAGACCTTTAGATTTCAGGTAGCTGGTTGGATATAGCATTTCCTGCATACCAGGGCCACCACGTGGACCTTCATAACGAATCACAACCACATCACCTGCTGTGATTTTACCACCCAGAATCGCGTCTACCGCAGAATCCTGGCTTTCAAATACACGTGCAGTCCCGTTAAATTTCAGGATTGATTCATCTACACCGGCAGTTTTGACGATACAGCCATCAAGTGCGATGTTGCCATAAAGTACAGCTAGACCACCGTCTTTAGAGAAAGCATGTTCTGCATTACGGATCACACCATTTTCACGGTCGCCGTCCAGACGTGAGTAGTAACGATCTTGTGAGAATGCAGTTTGAGTCGGTACACCGCCTGGTGCTGATTTAAAGAATTTATATACTTCTTCATCTTCAGTACGGATGATGTCCCATTTATCTAAAGCATCTTTAAGTGTTGCTTCGTGCACCGTACCGACAGAGGTATCTAACAGGCCTGCACGATCCAGTTCGCCGAGAATCGACATGATCCCGCCGGCACGGTGCACATCTTCCATATGCACGTCATTCTTCGCAGGAGCAACCTTACAAAGCACTGGTACTTTACGAGACAGACGGTCAATATCATCCATGGTGAAGTCCACACCCGCTTCGTTTGCAGCAGCTAATAAGTGCAGAACAGTATTGGTTGAACCACCCATTGCGATATCCAAAGTCATGGCATTTTCATACGAAGCTTTAGTCACCATTGAACGTGGCAATACGCTATAATCATCCTGTTCATAATGGCGTTTTGCCAGTTCAACAATGAGAGAACCTGCACGTTCGAACAGTTTTTTACGGTTCGCATGAGTTGCCAAAGTTGAACCGTTACCTGGAAGTGACAGACCCAATGCTTCAGTCAAGCAGTTCATTGAGTTCGCAGTGAACATTCCTGAACATGAACCACAGGTCGGGCATGCAGAACGTTCATATTCAGCAACTTCTTCGTCAGTATAGTTATCATCTGCAGCGACGATCATCGCATCGATCAGGTCGATGGCTTTGTCATTACCACGGATTTTTACTTTACCCGCTTCCATCGGACCGCCAGACACGAATACTACCGGAATGTTCAGACGCATTGCCGCCATCAACATCCCCGGAGTGATCTTGTCACAGTTCGAGATACACACCATGGCATCGGCACAGTGTGCGCTGACCATATATTCTACCGAGTCAGCAATCAGGTCGCGTGAAGGCAGTGAATACAGCATACCGTCATGACCCATCGCGATGCCGTCATCTACAGCAATGGTATTGAATTCTTTTGCTACACCGCCTGCCTGTTCAATCTGACGTGCCACGAGCTGGCCTAGATCTTTAAGGTGAACATGACCCGGTACAAACTGGGTGAATGAGTTCACCACTGCAATAATCGGTTTACCGAAGTCTTCATCCTTCATCCCAGTTGCGCGCCATAAGCCACGCGCACCCGCCATGTTTCTTCCGTGTGTCGATGTTTTTGAACGATAGTCAGGCATTTTATATTTCCAACAAAGTTTGAGCTTGAAATGAACCGAAAAAGGTTCACTCTGGCTAGATCATACTGACAATGAGCTTAAATCAGTCGAATGTTAGACCTATCATACTACAAGCCATTGTTTTACAAGATGACCTATTCGTTGTAGATGCAGACAAAAATGTCTATAGAGAGGTCTCGGTGAGCTGACAATAAAAATCTCTTAATAAAGCTACTATACCGCCATCATGGATCGGACAATACAAAACTTTCATGAATAATTTTTAGAATTTGCATGAGTTTTTTTTATATAAAATTTAATTAAAAGTAGGAATCTATAATCGCTGTAACAGTTAAGTGCATTGTAGATTAGGCGGCCATTTGGCTTTTAGCTTATAATAGCTGCCAAGTTTATTTGGAATTTCATGTGTGAAAATCATATTTGCAGGCACACCAGAATTTGCAGCAACTGCATTGGCTGCGCTTCTCAAAACCGATCATGAAATTGTGGCGGTCTATACTCAGCCGGATCGTAAAGCCGGTCGTGGTCAAAAACTTACCGCTTCTGCCGTGAAACAGCTGGCGCTTGAACATGACATTCCGGTATATCAGCCACTTCATTTCAAGTCTTCAACAGAAGAAGGTCTGGCAGCTCAGGCTGAGTTAAAAGCGTTGGATGCTGATGTGATGGTTGTAGCTGCCTATGGTCTGATTTTGCCGCAAGTGGTTCTGGATACGCCTAAATATGGTTGCCTGAATATTCATGGTTCACTGCTGCCACGCTGGCGTGGTGCTGCGCCGATCCAACGTGCAATTGCAACAGGTGATCACGAAACTGGCGTGACCATCATGAAAATGGCTGCCGGGCTGGATACCGGTGACATGATGTATAAAACCTTATGTCCTATTACTGCAGAAGATACCTCAGCCAGCCTGCACGATAAACTGGCTGCGCAAGGTGCGGAAGCGATTGTAGCAGTACTGGAATCTGAAGAAAAATTACAACAGTATTTAGCTGCCCGGGAAGTGCAGGACGAAGAACTTACCGTCTATGCTCATAAGCTGTCTAAAGCAGAAGCCCGAATTGACTGGAGCTGTACTGCCTCTAATATTGACCGTAATATCCGTGCCTTTAATCCTTGGCCGGTGGCTTTTATCCCTCTGGATGAAAATAACAACCTGCGGGTTTGGGGTTCGGTACTCTCAGAAAAAAATGCACACTGTCATGCCGCTGGCACGATTCTGGCGATTGATAAACAGGGTGTGCATGTAGCCTGTGGTGATGAAAAAGCAGTGTGTCTCACTTCACTGCAATGGCCGGGCGGCAAACCGCTCAATCCGGTACAAATTAACCAGACCCAAAAATTACATGTAGGACAATTATTGGCATGAGTCATTCTGAATCAGGCACATCTCACCTTAACTTGCGTGCCCAAGTGATTCGTACCTTACTTGCTGTACAGCAAGGACAATCTCTGGCTAGCATTTTGCCGCTGCATTTAAAGAAAGTGGCAGACCGTGACCGTGCCCTGTTCCATGAACTGGTGTTGGGTACTTTGCGTCAATGGTATGCGCTTAAAAGTATTACCTTGCCTCTACTGGTGAAGCCTTTAAATAATGACACGGTCGAAACCTGTCTCTATGTCGGCCTATACCAGTTACTGGAAACCCGGATTGCGCCGCATGCTGCCATTTCTGAAACCGTGACTGCAGTAAAGCAACTTGGTTATCAGGCTTTAAGTGGTGTAGTCAATGCTATCCTGCGCCGTGTTTCACGTGAAACATCTGAATTTCAGGCAGCACTGGATCAGGCTCATGGTTTGCCAAGCTGGCTATTTAAACGTCTGAAAAAAGACTGGCCAGAACAGCTTACTGAACTGAGTCATGAACTGAAACAGATTGCTCCACTTACTTTGCGCGTAAATGAACGTCAGGTTAGCCGCGAGGACTATCTGGAAATTCTGGAAGAGCATGAAATTCCGGCCCACGCCTGTACTATTTCCAAGGTTGGGATTATTCTCGATGCCAATGTACAAGTACCTGATTTACCCGGCTTTGATGTCGGCGGTTTTTCGGTACAGGATGAACATGCCCAGCTCTGCGCTACCTTGTTGCCAGATCTGGATGACAAGTATGTTATTGATGCCTGTGCAGCACCGGGTGGTAAAACGGCGCATATTCTAGAAAAATATCAGCCGCGTAAACTGATCGCTCTTGATCAGGATGCCAAGCGTTTAACGCGTGTCACTGAGAATCTTGAACGCCTGTTACTGGAAGGCGAACACGTTGAAATTAAAGCCGCAGATGCCATCACTTGGCAGGCACCGGAACAGCCGGACTGTATCGTGCTGGATGCGCCATGTTCAGCCATCGGTGTAATGCGTCGCCATCCAGATATTCGTCTGTTACGTCATTCAACCGATATTACTCAGACGGTAGAGCTGCAAAAGCAGATTCTGGAAAATATGTGGCAGCAACTGAAAGTCGGCGGCACCTTGGTCTATATCACCTGCTCAATTCTCAAAGCGGAAAATGAACAGCAGATGGTTGATTTCTTTAGCAAACATACGGATGCTAAGGAAATCAAAATCGAAGCCGATTGGGGCATTGAACAGATCCATGGTCGTCAGCTGCTACCTAAAACCGGTCAAGGCGATGGCTTTTTCTATTGCCGGATTGAAAAGACAGCTTAAATTAGGTTGCTAAAAGAAAAGGTAGCTTCGGCTGCCTTTTTTATTGTTTTGATTTGAAATTCTTATTGTACAAATTTAAAAATCACTAGACTGGTCGCCAGTGCCGCCATCCCACTGACCAGACCATAAACGGTTTCATGACCTTTAGAAAAACGTTTTGCAGTCGGCAAGAGTTCATCCAGTGCCAGATAAACCATCACCCCACCGATAATCCCAAACACCATGCCATAAATGGTATGACTCATATACGGCGCCAGAATGAAATAACCCAGCGCAGCGCCCAGAGGTTCAGCAAGGCCTGAAACCAGACTGGCCACAAGTGCATAGTCTTTACGGCCTGTTGCACCATAGACCGGTAATGCAATTGCGACACCTTCAGGCACATTATGAATTGCAATGGCAACCGCCAATGATGCACCGAGTGCAGGGCTTTCCAGCGTCGCAAAAAAAGTTGCCAATCCTTCTGGCAGGTTATGTGCACTAATCGCAAATAATGTCAGCAGACCGGTTCTTAGCAGTTGCGGCTGACTCAGATCCTGTTTCGATTGAGCCTCAATGGTTTCATGCGGATTAGGAACGAATCGGTCCAATAGTAAAACCAGTACCACACCCAATAAAAAGGCAAAGGTGCCATAAGCAAAACCAGATTTCTCATCAAAAGCCAGGCTAAAAGAACTAATAGATTTATTTAAAATTTCTGTGAGCGAGACATAGATCATTGCTCCCGCAGCAAAGGCCAGTCCAAAGGCTAAAACCCGGTAATTCGGTTTTTTCAAGAACAGCACCAGTCCCCCACCTACTAGGGTAGCCAGACCTGCCAAAAATGTCACTGCAAAAGCAGTATAGACCTGCGCATCAGTAACGGGAGCAATTCCCATAAGTCTGCCCATTAAAAAAGTCATTATCACCAGAGATGATAATGACTTTCATTTACAGCAACAATGTGTTTATGTGAAGATTTTTAGTCTTCTGGTTCTTCTGGATTTTTTGCCAGATGCATGACAGCCAGTGCCAGACCACCCCATAATAAAACCATGGAGAAAATCATCATAATCAATGCAGATGTATTCATATTCGTTCTCCTAACTATGACGATCTTTCACTAGACTGAACAAAATGGCACCCAGAATAAAGAATGCAATCGTGCCCCCACCAATCATCCATAACGTACTTGCAGGATAATCACCATAACCTTCTGCCATGATTGATTTCAGGGTTAAGCCCAATGCCAGCAATAATGATAAAGGCGTGATCACTGTCAGCATGAACTTCCAGCTGGCACCAAGTTTCACGCTGGCAAACTCGTTCACATGTGTTTCCAGCTGTTTCATCAATGGACGACGGAACCAGGATAATAAAATAATCGAGAACAGACCACCACCCACAATACCAATGTTGTTAGCGAAGTAGTCAATGATATCGACAAAGGTAATGGCACTATGAGTCGAGAACATTAAGGTAGATACAACTGCTGAACCACCCGCAATAATCGTCACTGACTTGTTCTTCGACCAGCCCAGCTTGTCCTGGAATGCCGCAATTGGCACCTGCAGGATACTCACCATGGAGGTAATACCTGCCACTGTTAATGAACCGAAGAACAGGAAGCCGAACAGGTCACCACCTGCACCTAAGCTGGAAATGATTTTCGGGAAGGCAATAAAGGCCAGACCGATACCACCAGATACCACATCTTCAACCTTCGCACCTGAACTGAACGCCATAAAACCAAGTGCTGCAAAAACCCCAATACCTGCCAGGATTTCAAAAGACGAGTTAGCCAATGCTACCACGACACCTGAACCGGTCAGGTTAGTTTTACGTTTCAGGTAAGAGGCATAGGTCAACATAATCCCGAAACCCACTGAAAGTGAGAAGAAGATGTGACCAAATGCAGCCAGCCAGACTTTATAATTGGTCATGGCTTCCCAGTTTGGGGTAAAGAAGGCATTTAAGCCATCGACTGCACCCGGTAAACGTACCGCCTGAATCACCAGAATCGTGAATAATATTACCAGCAAAGGCATGAATATTTTATTCGCCAGTTCCACCCCACGGCGTACCCCACCGTAAAGAATCAGCATCACGGCTGCCCAAACGATCACCAGACCAAAGAACAGTACAGGGACGAAACCGAAGGTCAGGCCCTCACCATTTTGCAGGTAGCTATTGAAGAAAAAGGCTTGAGTATCTGTGCCCCATTGCTGTCCAAAGGAATAAATCATATAGCTGCCGGCCCAAGACAGGACGCTGGCATAATAAATCCCGATGATTAGGGTCACCATGACCTGCCACCAACCCAGAGATTCTGCATTCATGAGTTTTTTATAGGCCATCGGTGGTGCTTTGCGGAACTTATGTCCGACTGCATAATCTAAAAATAATAGAGGTAAACCTGCTGCAAAAATCGCAATCAAATAAGGAATCAGGAATGCACCTCCGCCATTTTCATAGGCAACGTATGGAAAGCGCCAAATATTCCCTAACCCTACTGCAGAGCCAATCGCTGCAATAATAAATCCTGATCGTGCCGACCAATTCTCTCGAGTATCTGTCATAGAACACCTAAACCTTAGGTCTCTTTAGATGCTGCTTATTATGGTTATCGCGCGAGCAAAAAAAGTACCAATAAAAATAATTCTGGGTGCTTCAATTGGAGCTTTGCCTTGTGAGCTTCAGCTTCTAAATCAGCCAACGGTCTAGCATGTCAAATCCTGGATAAAGCATCTTGCCCACACTGTCCGTGTATATGGATTTAACAATACTGAGTTTTAAGTATGATTTGTGTAAATTCTGCTCCTAATATTAATTTTTTATAATATATCTTGTTCAACCGTTCAATATTTCTCCAGGCTTAGCTTGATTTATTAAGTTATAAGTGAATTAACTTTTAGGAATATATTGTTTTTTAAGTATATCTTGATGAGTTATAAAAATTATTCCTGTTCTCTTCTTATTGAATAGCTGAACTTTAAAAACTCAGATCATGAGCAAATGTACGCATGATCTGAACACTTAAAATTTAAATCATTATTCAGGCTTTAATTACCAGTATGCGTTCTTCCTGCATGTCACGAATTGCAGACTGGATGCCTTCACGCCCTAATCCCGAATCCTTTACACCACCATACGGCATATTATCAACACGGAATGACGGAATATCATTGATAATCACACCACCCACATGTAGATGATCCCAGGCATACATCATCTTCTGTAGATTCTGGGTATAGATGCCGGCTTGCAGACCAAAACGACTGCTATTAATACAGGCAATTCCTGATTCAAAATCGCTATAAGCTTCAATAATGGCGACCGGACCGAAAACTTCATTACGGTAAATTTCCAGTTGATGATCTACCTTTTCCAACAGAATCGGTTCAAACATCGCACCCTTCACTTCACCACCAGTCAGTACATTGGCACCTTGCGCTACGGCATCTTCCATCCAGCGATGCAAACGTTTAGCTTCAGCTTCCTTGATCATTGGCCCCAGCAAAGTTGTTTCCAGATCTGGATCACCGGCTTTCAGATGTTGCAGTTTTTGAACCAGCTTGTCTTTCAGCTCTTCAAAAATATCCTGATGCACCAGAATACGTTGCACACTGATACACACCTGCCCTGCATGACCATAAGCACCACCAATCAGACGGTCAATCAGCTGTTCACTGAGTTCAGTATCTGGCTCAATCATCACTGCGGCATTGCCACCGAGTTCCAGTGTGACTTTTTTGCGGCCGGCACGAGCTTTCATATCCCAGCCCACGACATCGGAACCGGTAAAGCTCAACAATTTAAAACGGTCATCTGTGACCAGTACATCCGCCAAATCACGTGGACAAGGCAGAACTGAGAAGGCATTCTTCGGTAAATCAGTTTCTGCCAGAATCTCGGCAATTTTTAAGGCTGAAACCGGAGTCAGACTCGCCGGTTTCAACACGAATGGACAACCTGCAGCAATTGCCGGTGCAATTTTATGTGCGGTCAGATTTAATGGAAAGTTAAACGGACTAATCAGGGAAACAGCGCCAATCGGTACCTGTTTCACCATGCCCTGATAACCTGAAGCTGCAGCGGTGACTGCCAGAGGCAAAATACGGCCCTGATCCATCTGGGTGACCGCATCTGCCGCAATCTGGAAAGTATTGATCAGACGCTCTACTTCTGCACCGGCTGCTTTACGTGGCTTGCCACCTTCCGCAATCAGGATTTCAGTCAGTTCTTCACGGATTTCATTAAACCGCTTCACACAATGCAGCAGAATTTTCTGTTTCTGGAAAGGTTCCAATGCTGCCATTTCTGCTTCTGCCTGAGTCGCAGACTGAATCGCCTTTTCTAAAGTTTTAGCATCTGCCAGCGCGACACGAGCATAAAGCTCCTGACTATATTTATGTTTGACCTCCAGCCATTCACCCGTTTGTATCGGCTGTCCTGCCACATATAATGGATAGTCTTGATGATATTGTGCTGCTGTTGATCCCATTATTCTGCCCTTCACATTAGCATATACATTTTAGAAATTACCTATATCATGCACTTACTGATTACGTTTAAGAAGATGTATTTAGGTAACAAAATCGCTCAATTTAAAGAAAGCGTAAGGAAAATTAGAAATGCGTACACAATTATTCACTGCATTATTACTAGGATTAGGACTGAGCAGCATAGGCCATGCGGATGTGATTGGTCTTAAAGCAGATGCCAGCTACTGGAATTTTGACGGTTATAGCCAGTCTGCCAATGCCGGCAAACAGGACCTGGATCGCCAAGGTACAGCACAACTGTCGGTTGCATTTGAACATCCAGTACCACTACTGCCAAATGCCAAAATCAAATATGTGAGTCTGGACAATAATAGCGAACAAAGCACCCCGCTGAATGCTGCCGATATCGAACTTAATAATATCGACTATATTCTGTATTACGAACTGCTGGATACCATTGTGCATGCTGATATCGGTGCTGGTCTGACCAATCTGGATGGTACAGTCAGAAATCTGAATGCAGGTGCCCTGACTCAGTACGATCTAGATGAATACAGTCCATTACTCTATGCTACAGCTGGGGTAAAACTGCCATTTACTGGCATGAGTGCTAAAGCTGAAGCGGTTTACAGTCATGGTAGCGATATTAAAAAGACTGATGTTCAGGCTGAACTGCAATATGACTTTATTGATAACCTGCTGGTCGATGTAGGGGCTAAAGTCGGCTATCGCATCATGAATATTGATGCCGAACAAAATAATGCGCCAGATTTGGAACTGGAATTTAAAGGTCCTTATATCGGCTTAGATATACACTTCTAAGGAATATAATGACTTATGAAAATTGGTCTTCACCCTGTAAGCCCAGACGTACAAAGATAGATGTCATCGACGTCTATGCCAGCTTTCAGGTTCAGACTATTCTACAAATATACAGAGCAGGAAGCTCAAATACCTAAAAACAAGAAGAATAAAGTAGTGCACCAGGACGTGAGGTACGACAGGAGTTATACCTAGACACGAGATACGAAAAAAGCCCCAACAGGATGTTGGGGCTTTTTTTATCTATAAATTCTTAGCATTGTTTAACAGTTCCGAGCTAAAAATCCAACATTGTAAGAATCACTTTGTTGTTAATCTGAAAATCCTCACATTTTTTGGGAACAGCAATCATGGTAAAAAAGGTCCTCTTTATTACTTCAAACCAAGGCGTTGAACATGATGAACTGGTCGAGCCTCTAAATTTTCTAAAATCCAAAGGATTTGAAGTGATTCATGCGGCAGAAAAAAATGAAGAGGTGGCGACTGTAAAAGGCGATACTAAAGCTGCTACCTCATATACGCCTGATACCAGTTTTGATCATGTCACACTGGATGATTATGATCTCTTGGTTGTTCCTGGTGGCACTGTGAATGCAGATACTTTAAGAATTAATGAATCTGCCCAGAAAATCGTGCAGCATTTTGCTGATCAGCAAAAACCAATTGCCGCAATCTGTCATGCGCCATGGGTTCTGATTGATGCACAGCGAATTAAGGATAAAAACCTGACTTCGTACAAGAGCCTCAAACTGGATCTGGAAAATGCCGGTGGTAAATGGGTCGATGAACAAGTTCACCGTTGCAATACTGGCGACTGGGTACTGATTACTTCACGTAATCCGGATGACATTCCTGCTTTCAATGACGCTATCTTAAAAGAACTGGAAGGCGATGTTGCCTAAGTTCATACTATAAAAAAGCCTCCATCTGGAGGCTTTTTTATTTTCTTGATCTATTTTATTTAAATGCCGCCTTTCAGGCTTTTTAGATAAGCCACTATATCTTTATTACCGGCCATTTCTGCCAGTTCCAAAGCGGTATAGGTACTGTGATGATCGACATCTGCACCTTTGCTGACCAAGAGTTTGACTACTTCGAGATGATCATTTTCAGCCGCAGCCTGCAAAGCGCTATAGCCTTCTTCATCGGCAGAGTTGACGTCCAGACCTTCCTGTAAGCCCTGCTCGACCTGCTCAACGTCGCCGATTGAGGCCCAGTACACCAGTTCAGGAAGATGAAGTTCTTCATCATCTTCAGGGATTGGAGAGAATGAGTCGAGTTTCATAATTCCTTCCTTATACCAGTTAAATCTTTTCTATTAGCTCATTACCAATATACTCGATTTCATCTGCTTCAAACTCAGTAATTTTCTTAGTTTCTATACCTAATTTATATTTAGGACGACCTTTAAAAATAAAAAATGGATCTGATGCTTTTAGGTATCTAATTTTTGCAAAATCTTCAGGTCTCAACCAAATTGTAACTGTGCTTCCACCAGCTCTACGGATACCAACCATATTACTGTTTGGATATAGTTTATAAACACTACCTTGTATCTCTTGATATTTACCCAACCAATATTCATCTTTAATTGAATTTAGATAATCTTTGGTAGTGGAATCAAATGCTGCTACAGTTTCTCTACCTAACAATGGTGAACCAATAGAAATAGCTTCTATCCCACCAATGGTATCTACCCTGTTTACGATATTACTAATTTCTGGATAAATCGAACCCATAAAAATTTTTCTATTATCATTCTTTTCATCATGTATTCTTTTTAATAAATCCCCAACATAATAACTAGGGTCTGTTGACACTTAC
>NZ_DCRI01000025.1:0-26471 GCF_002324975.1 Acinetobacter sp. UBA1496
ACCATTCCTGGAAGTTGCGTGCGACCTTTTACGCCACCAAAAGCAGAACCTAACCATTTACGACCAGTAACTAGTTGGAATGGACGGGTAGAGATTTCTTGACCTGCGCCAGCTACACCAATAATTACGGATTGTCCCCAGCCACGGTGTGCACTTTCAAGGGCTGCACGCATTACATTCACGTTGCCAATACATTCAAATGAATGATCTACACCCCAGCCAGTCATTTCGACAATTACTTGCTGGATCGGTTTATCGTAGTCTTTAGGGTTCAAGAAGTCCGTTGCACCAAACTCTTTTGCCAGCGCAAATTTATCTGGATTCATGTCAACCACAATAATACGTCCTGCTTTAGCTTGACGTGCGGCTTGTACGACTGCTAGACCAATACCACCTAAACCAAAGACCGCAACACTATCACCTTCTTGTACTTTAGCGGTGTTGTGTACTGCACCGATACCCGTTGTGACACCACAACCTAGTAAGCAGACATGTTCGTGATTGGCTTCAGGATTGATTTTAGCCAATGATACTTCTGCCACTACCGTGTATTCACTGAACGTTGAGCAGCCCATATAGTGGTAAATCGGTTGACCATTATAGGAAAAACGAGTTGTGCCATCTGGCATTACGCCTCTACCTTGAGTTTCGCGAACGGAAATACACAAGTTCGATTTTCCAGATTTACAGAATACGCACTCGCCACATTCAGCGGTGTAAAGTGGAATTACATGATCACCTGGTTTGACGCTAGTCACGCCTTCACCAACCTCAACTACGACACCAGCACCTTCATGCCCGAGAATAGCCGGAAAAACACCTTCAGGATCATCGCCAGATAAAGTAAATGCGTCTGTATGACACACACCGGTATGGGAGATCTTGATTAATACTTCACCTTTCTTCGGTGGTGCAACATCAACCTCAACAATTTGAAGAGGTTGACCAGGACCAAACGCAACGGCAGCACGTGACTTCATGGAATAATTCCTTATACAGATCTATTTTAAATATGATTTTAGAATCTTGGCGATTTCAGCCAATTCTTCTTTTCGTTGTTGTTCTGTGGTTTCACCTGATACTAAAGTGTCTTTTAAATGAACCTCTAACATCTCATTCATTAAACCATTAATAGCACCACGCACAGAGCATATTTGTTGCAGAATTGCACCACATTCCACATTGTCTTCTAACGCTTTTTCAATCGCTTGCGTCTGACCTTTGATCTTTCTGACGCGTAGAAGAATCTTTTTTTTGTCTTCAACCTGATTAGGCATCAGACCTCCTTATTTGCTAGCATTTATACTATAGTACCCCATAGTATAAAAAAAGCAATAATTTTTATAAATCGAAAAATCAAAAAGGTCTTTAGCGAAAATTTTCTATCCCTGTTTTTAGTTTTTTTAAATTAACGTCGTAGAGCTTATGCGAAGGTCACAAAAAAATGGGACTTTTAGCTGCCATTTTTTATTTTGGCTCATGTTCTTTGTAATGCTGTGACCTTTTAGAATTATGTTTCAAATTTTAGCCACTTTGTAGATATTTTGAACGTTTCAAGCCTTGAAAATACTACCGACAGTTTAGATTAAACTGCCTTTACAGACTGTACTAGAATATTTTTAGTGAGCGGATGATATTTATTATTCATTATTTAGGAATTATTAAATCCTATAAATATCATTTATTGGATTAATTTACTTTGGTACTGTGCATATCATCCCCCAGTTAAGAATAAGGAACAACTATGAATAAGATGATGAATGCTCTTATCCTAGAAAATTTTGGTGCTCATGAATTTACACGTGTAGAACTCCCTATACCTCAACCAGAGGCTGGGCAAGTTCTAGTACGTATTCATGCCAGTGGTGTAAACCCTATTGATTATAAAATTCGTCTTGGTGAAGCACCATATGCTATGCCAGAGCTTCCTGCCGTGTTGGGAACAGATATGGCTGGGGTTGTAACTGCTATTGGTGAAGGTGTCACTCACTTCAACGTCGGAGATGAAGTTTACGGTCTGATTGGTGGCGTTTGTAATCTTCAAGGATCTTTAGCAGAATATGTTGTAGCAGATGCTGATCTGATCGCATTAAAGCCACGGAATATCTCTATGCGCGAGGCAGCAGTACTACCATTGACGTTCCTCACCGCTTGGGAAGGTTTAGTGGATAATGCGAAGGTCCAACCAGGGCAAACTGTACTGGTTCAAGGTGGTGCTGGTGGCGTTGGTTATATGGTGGTTCAGCTTGCAAAAGCACTTGATGCAAATGTTTGGGCGACTGGTCGTACAGCTGATCAATCACTGATTTCAGAACTCGGTGCAACACCTCTCGATTACACAACAGCATCTTCCGATGACATTATTGCTGCAAGCCCTGAGGGTCAAGGTTTTAACATTGTTTACGACACTGTGGGTGGTCCAGTACTCGAAGCTTCACTTTCCATGACAACTCACTATGGCCACATTACCAGCTGTGCTGCATTTGGTAATCATAATTTAGCGAGTTCATCTCTACGGTGTGCCACAGTGTCTGGCGTATTCGTCCTAATGCCGATGTTAACAGGCAATCGCCGTTCTCATCATGGTGATATCCTTAAGATCGCGACTCGTCTCGTTGAGGAAGGTAAACTGCGTCCTATTGTTGATCCTCGTCATTTTACTCTAGACCAAGCGATTGAGGCTCATGATGCTGTTCAAGATCGCTCTGCCAATATTAAGGTAGTGATTGATGTCATTTAACGCACTTCAGGCCAAGACTTGGCGCTTCAATAGTATTGGAGATACAGATGTTCTGACATTAGAAACACTTCCTGTTGCTTTACCAGCAGCAGGAGAAGTTCTAATCCAGATGAAAACGATCGGACTCAACCGGGCTGATGTAATGTTTCGGCGTGGTACTTATATTCAAAAGGCAGTATTCCCTTCTCGTCTGGGATATGAGGGAGCAGGCATAGTTCTGGCAATAGGTGAAGGTGTACGCCAATTTTCTCCAGGAGATGCAGTATCGATTCTTCCGACTGACAATCTAGCCAAATATGGGACATATACGGACAAGCTTCTGATTCCAGAAACTTTTTTAGTTCACAAACCCGATAGTTTAAGCTGGGAAGAAGCTTCTTCAATCTGGATGCAGTATTTGACGGCTTGGGGTGGTGTAATCCATGCTGGTGGAGTTTCGAAAGGCAAAACGATCTTGATCACAGCAGCTTCAAGTAGCGTAGGACTAGCTGCGATACAGATCGCTGAAGCAGCGGGTGCTAAGGTCATTGCAAGTACACAGACGATAGAGAAAAAGCAACGTTTACTGGATCTCGGTGTTAAAAATGTTATAGCCAGTGAAGATGAACCAGATTTGTATGAGGCGCTTGTTTCACGTTTGGGTGGAGAATATCTTGATGTCGCCTTCGATGCTGTAGGAGGGCCACATATTGAACAGATTGCAAAAGCGATGTCTGTGGGAGGAACGATGGTTATGCATGGTGCACTTAGCCCGGAGATCACACCATTCCCCCTAAAAATTGCATTACGCAAGAGCTTAACTATGCGAGGTTTTTTGTTCCTTGAGGTTCTGCATGACCCTGTTCTAAGGGAGCAAGCCAGACGATTTATTCTTAGCAGTATAGGTGCAGGATATCTTCGTCCAGTGATCGACTGTTGCTTTAACTTTGAGGACATGCATGACGCTCAGCGCTATCTTGAATCAAATCAGCAAATAGGAAAAATTGTAGTTACTCTAAATACATGATGGTCTTATCTGATTTCTACTTTCTAGAAAAAAGGTTAGTTCCTTCTGATTCAGGTTTCTATATGGCCCAGCACTTCCACTAAGTAATCAAACAATGCTCGG
Source organism: Acinetobacter sp. UBA1496 (assembly GCF_002324975.1). Lineage (NCBI taxonomy): Bacteria > Pseudomonadati > Pseudomonadota > Gammaproteobacteria > Moraxellales > Moraxellaceae > Acinetobacter > Acinetobacter sp. UBA1496. Next base: position 3,849 of record NZ_DCRI01000025.1, read on the forward strand.
ATTCGCAAAGGTGTCGGGCCCCGCTGTGGACGATATAAATACAGGCGCCAAACAGGAGAGGTTTCCTCATGAAGTATCTGAATGAGCTTACCACTCCTAAGCCACGGCAAAACTAGAAATCCAGGCATGTGTCCGAATCCAACTCCAGCGAGAATCGCTTGAAATTCAGCTTCTAGATCATCTGTAATAAAACGGGGCTTTGATGGCGTAAAGCTTCGACTTTCGGTGAATGTCCATGGCCAGTAACGTCCTGTTTTATGATCGACTAATGCTGTTAGAGGGTATTTATCTAGGTCAATAATTTTTTTGGGCATTCCAACCTTATCAATTAACTCTGGCGTACCCACAGAATAAAAGTTCACTTTCGCCAATTCCCTTGCCACATATCGATTGTCCGGCAAAAATCCAAATCTGATCCCGATATCTATCCGCTCATCGATCACATCCGAGTGTGAATCTGTTAGCACACAATCCACGACAATATCTGGATAACGTGTGGCAAATTCTGCTAGTGCAGGTACTACCAATTTGCGCCCTAACACAGACGACACAGTAAGACGCACAGTCCCACGCATTTCATCTCGTTTTTCCTTGGTGTCTTTTACAAACAAAGCATCGATCGATCCCACCGCAAAACGTGCTTGCTTTGCCAGACGCTCACCATCAGCGGTAATTTTAATTTGTCGAGTACTCCTGTAAAACAGAATCTCTCCGCGCTGCTCTTCTAGCTCTTTTATTGCCCGTGTCACTGCCTGTGGGGAAATACCCAGATGAGTTGCTGCCTCTTTAAAATTTCGAGACTCTGCTGCGACACAAAAGATACGCATCATTTCCAATTTGTTCTGCATGTCCAATCCTGTGGTCTGGTAATTATTCCGTAAATAGGAATTCTGAAAGATAATATTATTCATTTATTATACCTAACAAGGCTGTAATACTTAATCCATCAAATATGATTGACAGATAGGTTGAAGGGCACTTGTATGAATAATATAGAAAATAAAGTTATTGTTATCACAGGTGCAAGTAGTGGTTTAGGTGAAGCTACTGCTCGCTTACTTGCTAAAAAAGGTGCAAAGGTTGTACTTGGTGCTAGACGTACTGAAAAATTAGAGGCTATTGTTCACGACATTCGTACTGAAGGTGGTCAAGCTGAATTTATTGGTATGGATATAACCAAACCACATGAAGTACAAGCACTTATTGAAAAGGCATTAAGCGCATTTGGTCAAATCGATGTATTGGTAAACAATGCTGGATTAATGTCTATTGCACCATTAAGTGAGCTAAAAGTTGATGAATGGGATCGTATGATCGACATTAATATTAAAGGTGTTCTTTATGGTATAGCAGCTACTCTACCTGTTTTCCAAAAACAAAACTTTGGACACTTTATTAATCTCGCATCTGTTGCAGGGATAAAAGTATTTAGTCCAGGAGGTACTGTTTATAGCGGTACTAAGTTTGCTGTAAGAGCCATCTCTGAAGGACTTCGTCATGAAGTTGGGGGAACAATTAGAACGACTACTATTGAGCCTGGTGCAGTTGAGTCAGAACTAAAATTTGGTTCTTCTCATAAAGAAAGTTCAGAGTTTGTTACTGATTTCTACAAACAAGCTATACCAGCTGACTCAGTCGCTCGAGCAATTGCTTATGCAATTGAACAGCCTGCGGATGTAGATATTAATGAAATTGTTTTACGCCCAACGAGCCAAGAGTTTTAATAATTGAATAACAAAAAATGGGAGCACCTTGCTCCCATTTTTACTATATTTTTAAAGTTAAGGACAAATCTATGAAAGCCGTATCGTATGTTATAAATAACCATGATGATTTTAAAAATTCATTGGTAGATATTGAAAAAGCTAAGCCTACGCTTAAGGAGCGTGATGTACTGGTAAAAGTTCAGGCAATTTCTGTGAACCCAGTTGATACCAAAGTGAGAAAAAATTCGTCTGAAGCAAATAATCGTATTTTAGGTTGGGATGCCGTTGGGGAAATTATCGAAGTTGGCTCAAAAGTTACCTCATTTAAAGTAGGAGATTCTGTTTGGTATGCTGGCGATTTAACCCGAGATGGTAGTAATGCTGAGTTTCAAGCAGTCGATGAACGAATTATCAGTCTTAAACCCATTACAGTATCTAATGCAGAAGCAGCAGCATTGCCATTAACTGCAATAACGGCATGGGAAATGCTGTTTGATCGGTTTCAAATTTCAGAAACAGAAATTGGCAGTATTCTAATTATTGGTGGTGCAGGCGGTGTAGGATCTATCGCTATCCAACTCCTAAAAGCAAAAACAAATCTGACCGTTATAGCAACAGCTTCACGTGAAGAAACGAAATCTTGGGTTGAATCACTGGGTGCCGACCATGTCATTGATCATAGCAAAGATTTGAATGCACAAATCGATACACTAGGCATTGAAAAACCAAAATACGTATTCTCTACAAATCATACAGAAACATATATCAAGCAAATAGTTTCTCTGATTGCACCACAAGGCAAGCTTGGATTGATCGATGATCCACAAACATTTGATATTATGCCGTTTAAGACTAAATCTATTTCTATCCATTGGGAGCTGATGTTCACCCGTTCAATGTATGAAACCGATGATATTGAAAAGCAAGGTGATCTATTGCAACAGGTTGCTCAATTAGTTGACCAGCAAAAAATTAGAAGTACCCTCAACCAAAATCTAGGCAAAATTAACGCTGCAAACTTGGAGAAGGCGCATAAGTTACTTGAATCAGGTAAGTCAAAAGGCAAAATTGTACTAGAAAACTTCTAAAACAAATTAAAGGTGAAATAATGACTATTTCAGTAATTGCGAACTTTAAGGCAAAGTCAGATCAAAAAGAGACGTTAGAAGCGCTTTTAAAAAGTGTAATAGAGCCTACGCTTCACGAAGAAGGATGCTTGAAATATGAGCTTTATATTAGCGAAAATGACTCGAGTAGATATTTCTTCTTAGAAGAATGGCGTAGCAGGGAGGATTTAGATATCCATATAGCGTCTGATTATATTCAAAGTTTATTTGGTAATATCCAATCGCTCATTGAATCCAGTGATATTGTAGAAATCAAAAAAATATAGCTGTATTCGAACGTTATGATGAAGTATTCTTCAAATTAACATAGGGACTTGGAAAGCTAACAAAAAATGGGAGCTATAAGCTCCTATTTTTTCTGATTTTTTAATAGTAACCTAGGATTCAACAAATTATGCCCCTAAGGGGAGCCACCCATACCCTGCATTTTGACAATAATGTCATCGTTTAGAGGCAGCAAATTTACGAGCATCAGTCGGTACGACTGGTGATTCATATGATATTGCTTTGGCTGAGACTGTGAATGACTTATACAAAACAGAGGTGATTGAATATTTAAAAGCAGATTGGCAAGGTTTAGCAGATGTACAACTTGCGACACTAAACTGGGTAGATTGGTTCAATAAGGAACGTTTACATAGTGCGTTAGATTATGTGTCACCTTTTGAGTTTGTGGCCTAACTTAAATAAAAAGTCTCCGACAAACCCGGTACGGTTTAATCACATGAATAGTGCTATTTTGTAGTACCAGTATTTCAATATGATGAATCAAGGTGATATTAAAAGGCTCTCCCTTTGTATATAGAAATCAGTCCTTAAAGCTGCTTAATCAACCGTCTAACTTTCGAGGATCATATCAGGTTCGGCGGACACTTACCTGTCTACACATAGAAATTGCACCAATACCAAGTCCATCAGCGACATCTGCAAACTGTTTTTATATCAGGCATTAATTGGCTACAACCTACAGACAATTGGCGTATAAAACGATGTAGGGTTTTAATTTGAGTAAAGACTGGAATCTGGGTGGGTTGACCAGATAAATATTTTCCGTAGCCTTACCCAACGTAATCTGTACATCCAATCTTTTTAATGCCTCGAAGATCACTGCATCAGCGCCTTCTAGAAAGGCTGGTATTATTTTTCCGGTCATTTGGTTTTTTCTTACTTTGGTATAAATACCATAATCCACTTTAATTAGCTCACCTTCTTGAACTAAGTTTCGCAGAGTTCTTTCAATTTAGTCATAATTTGCAATGTCATTAAAATCATTTCGCATAAATAAGTCAGTAAAACTGCTTAACTGGCCGGCATTGTGGCCGGTGTCGGGTTTTCATCATCCAATTTAGGAAGCGAGCAAATTGCGTAAAACATAGTGCAAGATCCCACCTGCCTTAAAGTATTCCACCTCATTCAAGGTATCAATACGACACAACACCTGAAAATGGCTATATGTACCATCGGTATGTTGCACTTCTACATCCAGCATTTGATGCGGATGAATATCATCCGACAATCCTAGAATTGATAGGGTTTCATGCCCGGTCAGGTTCAAGATCTGCCGGTTCTGACCCTCCACAAACTGTAAAGGTAACACCTCCATGCCGACCAGATTAGAACGGTGAATCCGCTCAAAACTTTCAGCAATCACTGCTTTCACCCCCAATAGGTTGGTGCCTTTGGCCGCCCAGTCACGTGAAGAACCGGTGCCATATTCTTTCCCGGCAATAATCACGAGTGGGGTTTGTTCTGCCTGATAGCGCATTGCCGCATCATAAATCGAGAGTTTTTCTGCACTTGGAATATGCAGAGTATTGCCACCTTCCTCCCCACCCAGCATTTCGTTTTTGATGCGGATATTGGCAAAGGTGCCTCGCATCATCACCTCATGGTTGCCACGGCGGGATCCATAAGAGTTAAAGTCTTTTGCATCAACCCCCTGTTGCTGCAAATATCGTCCGGCAGGACTATCTTTTTTGATGTTGCCTGCAGGGGAAATATGGTCCGTCGTGACTGAATCTCCCAATACAGCCAAAATCCGTGCCTGTTTGATCTGCTGAATTGGTCGCACCGGCTGATCAATTTCTGCAAAAAAGGGTGGATGTCGGATATAGGTCGATTGTTCATCCCAAGTATAGGTTTGACTTTGAGGAATCTGGATCGCTTTCCACTTGGCATCACCTTCAAACACTTCCGCATATTCTTTATGGAACATCTCAGTATTCAAGTTCTGCAGTGCGGCATCAATTTCCATCTGTGTCGGCCAAATATCTTTTAAATAAACTGCTTGCCCATCAAAGCCTTCACCTATCGGCTCAGCAGTGAGATCAGTTCGAATATTCCCGACCAAACCATAGGCAACAACCAAGGGGGGAGATGCTAACCAATTGGTTTTCACCAAAGGATGCACTCGTCCTTCAAAGTTACGGTTTCCGGAAAGCACTGAGGCTACATTCAAATCGAAACATTGCACAGCTTCTTCAATCGCTTCAGGTAAAGGTCCCGAATTACCAATACAGGTGGTACAACCATAACCTACCAGGTTATAACCCAGTTGATTCAAATAAGGCGTCAACCCTGCTGCATTGAGATAATCGGTAACCACTTTGGAACCTGGAGCCAGTGAACTTTTCACCCAGGGTTTCCGCTGCAAACCTTTTTCGATTGCCTTTTTGGCCAATAGCCCTGCTGCCAACATGACACTGGGATTCGAAGTGTTAGTACAGGAGGTAATCGCTGAAATCACCACGTCACCATGCTGCAACGGATATTTTTTACCCTCAATCATACAAAAAACATTTTCATGGGGCAGGTTGGCCTGTCTCGCTTCAACAGCCGTACCTCCCCCTCCTTCATTTTCCAGACGCTCTTTTTCTTCTTTGACCGGTTTCAAGGTCAGATCCATGAAGGCATCAAAGGTTCTCGGCACTTGTGACAATAGTACACGATCCTGTGGGCGTTTCGGACCCGCTAGACTGGCTTCTACCGTCGACATATCTAAAGCCAGCGTATCTGTAAAGACGGGTTCATCCCCCGGATTGCGCCATAATCCTTGCAACTTGCTATAAGCCTCTACCAAGGCAATTCTTTCCGGCTGACGTCCTGTTAAACGTAAATAGGAAAGCGTCACCTCATCAACCGGGAAAAAGCCACAGGTAGCGCCATACTCCGGTGCCATATTGGCAATCGTGGCACGGTCCGCCAAGGGTAAATCGGCCAGGCCATCACCATAAAATTCGACAAATTTTCCAACTACGCCTTTTTGGCGCAGCATCTGGGTAATGGTCAGCACCAGATCAGTTGCTGTAATCCCTTCTTTGAGTTTACCGGTAAGCTTAAAGCCGATCACTTCCGGAATCAGCATGGAGATCGGTTGGCCTAGCATGGCCGCTTCCGCCTCAATACCACCTACCCCCCAGCCTAACACGCCTAAGCCATTGATCATGGTGGTATGTGAATCGGTACCGACCAAGGTATCAGGAAAGGCAAAGCGCTGCCCATCGACCTCATTGCTCCAGACCACTTGTGCCAGATATTCCAGATTGACTTGGTGGCAAATCCCGGTTCCTGGCGGCACCACGCGAAACTGATTGAGTGCCGCCTGCCCCCAGCGCAGAAACTGGTAGCGTTCGCCGTTGCGTTGCATCTCAATGGTAACATTCTGCTCAAAAGCTTGCGGGCTGGCAAAGTAATCGACCATCACCGAGTGATCGATGACTAAATCCACCGGTGACAACGGATTAATTTTTTCCGGATCACCGCCGGCTTTGGCCACTGCTGCACGCATTGCAGCAAGATCAACCACTGCAGGAACACCGGTAAAATCCTGCATCAGCACCCGTGCCGGACGATACTGGATTTCCTGTTCTGAAGTTCGGTCGTTAAGCCATCCTGCCAAGGCATGAATATGCTCGGTCTTCACCGTGAGCTGATCTTCAAAACGTAATAAATTTTCCAGCAAGCCCTTTAAAGATTTGGGCAGCCGGGACAGGTCGCCCAACTGCACTTGCAATTTGGATAGGTTGAAAATCTGATAGTGTTCTGAACCGACGGTTAATGTTTCTAAGGTATTAAAACTATTGATATCAGTATACTTGGCCATCTAGCTTCCCTCCTGCTTGAGCTGTTATTTTTATGATCACAGTCAACCACTTCTTTACTTACTGTATGCTAACTGAGCGGTGGGTTTGTTATTATTTATTATCGGATTGCGCTAGCCAGTTAAATGCAAGGCTGCCAGGGCATTTTTCCAGAGAGTTGCCGACATTTCAAATCTGGCATCAACAACGTTTCTGCCCATCCTAAGGACATAAGCTAAATTGACCAGCGTATTACTTTGTTCTGTGTCTATAAACGTCGAAGTCTCTCTAATTCTTCGATTAAATCCAACATCATGGCTACAGCAGTAAAACTTGCATCAAAATCACGCTGTAAACGATACGCTTTTTGTGCACGTGCCACATCATCCACTAAAAAATATAAATCTGATGCATTTACGCGATTTGGCAAAATATCGTATTCAATCAGTTGCAGAATCCATTCAGGACTTTGACCACAAACTTGAGCAAAACTATTTAAATCATAACGTTGTTGCTCATCTACAACTTCTGCCTGTTGGATATCTTCTAAGACCACCTCATAATATTTAACTGTCGTCATAATTTTACTCCTTATGATGATCTCGGCTTAAATTTGGAGAATGCTGCTGCAAATGCTTCATAAGCCTGTTGTTCTTGTTCAGTTTGTGCAGGTGGTTGCACAATATCGAGGATGAGGAATAAATGCCCTGCATCTTTAGCAGGAATCCCCTGATTTTTTAAACGTAATTGTTGACCTGTTTTGGCATTTTTTGGAATTTGAATATTGAGTTGTTTACCATTGGGTAAGCTTGCCGTAATCGATTGTCCAAGTGCTGCTTCCCATGGACTAATCTTCAGATGATGATAGACATCCGCGTTTTCAGCATAAGTTGAATCTGTAGCTTTGTATTGGATTTCAATATACAGATCACCATTTTCCCCCCCATGAATACCCGGTTGCCCCTGTCCGGTTAAACGAATTTTTTGCCCTGCTTTCATGCCTTTTGGAATTTTAATTTTTAAGACTTTACGCTGTACTTCTGCTTGCCCGTACGCATTGATAGTTGGAATCTGTAAAGTGACATTTTGAGTTGCACCATGGAATGCAACATCCAAATCTACTTCTAGAGTCGCGTGTTGATCATCACCTCTATAGGATGCTCGACCCTGATAACGCTGTTCATTGAAACCACCAAAACCGCCACCAAAGCGACCAAACAAGTCTTCAAACCCTGTAAAATCCTGTCCGCCCATATTTGAATAATATTTATGAGCATCCCTACCCTGGCTATTCTGTGGATGGTCTAATTCAAAATCATATTCTGCTTTTTTTTCATCATTACTTAACACATCGTAAGCAATGTTTAACTGTTGCATATGCTCTTCTGCATCAGCTTCTTTACTGACATCGGGATGATATTTTCTGGCAAGTTTACGATAAGCTTTTTTAATTTGCTCAACAGTTGCATCTCGAGGTACACCTAATATTTCATAATAATTCTTGGTCATCTCTGCCCTATTGGTGGTTTATGTTTTATTCATTATTCAATTTTTTTATAGCTAAAAAAACCTTTTAAAGATTTTTCTTGTTATAAATTATTTCTTTTACATAAGAAATAATTCTTTAAAATCATAGGATAATCTATATTTTTCTGACGACAGCCGCTAAATAATCTTGTCTTTTTTGAATTAGCCTGTTCGAAATCATGATTAGGATCAGTCTGCCTTTTGGTAGATAGCGCAAAATGGCTCATTTCAGGCGGTTATTTTTATCCTGCTGATCATGATCATTTTCGCGGCGGCTGGCGCATATGGGGTTGAAAACAAGGCGCAACCGGAAGTCTTTAGCTCCATCCCTGCATCCTGGTTGCCTAGTGATTAAAGATAATGAACAACAACTTACAGCCGAGGATATCCAACATTTAGGACAACGCTTCTGGCGCAAATCTGCTCAGCAGCACGGCCATGGTCTGGGGCTGACATTAACCGCTAACCTGTTAAAACAATATGGTTATCTGCTCTCTTTTAATGCCCGACGGCCCTATGGGCTTCGCATTGAAATCAAGTGCGGCGTGTCTAAGCGTGACCTGCAAGCTTAGGAATATCCAGCCATACGGCTGTTGGAAAATACTGGGGCAGATACTCCTTTAAATATTGAATAGTATCCATCGCAATCGTTTGGTCCTGATGGTCATCAGTATGGTTAAATGCCACAGCATGAAGTGTGACTTTACGCTGTTTGAGTAGCTCCAGGCTCAGTAAAGTATGATTAATACTGCCCAGACGGCCTGAAGTTACCAGAATGACAGGATAATCGTGCGCTGCAATATAATCGATTGTCAGCATGTCCCGGGTCAGCGGCACCATTAATCCGCCTGCCCCTTCAAGCAAAACCCGGTCATAACGCTCGGCCAGTATAGTGGCTGCCTGCTGAATTTTTTCGAAATCGATTGAACGCCGATCCAGTTCAGATGCCAGATGCGGTGAGGCTGGATAGCTAAAAATTTCTGGCATGGTCAGCTTGTCATGATCTTCAGGCAGCAGTCCACACCCCATGATCATCCTGTGCTGCTCAATATCTTCTGAAACATCCACATTGCCAGTTTGAATCAGCTTTTGGGTAATGGTTCGAATCCCCTGTTCATTCCAGCTTCTGGCTAAAAAACCGGTGGCATAGGTCTTACCAATAGCGGTATCAATGCCGCTGACAAAATAGATTTTCAAACTCATAGAGCCTTCCGTGCAATCAGGTAAATGGGATGGTAAGTCAAAGGATAACCCTCTGTTTCCGGGATCTGGAATTGAGCATAATGGTGCTCGAACTGCGCAAGTGAGCTTTTGCTCCAACGAAAACCCTGAGCCGTTGCCTGCACACCGGTAGATTTCATGTGTTTTAACACATCTCTAGGCTGGGCAAAGTTGAGTTGGATCCGTTCTTCATTTGCCATCAGCAGTTCAAAGCCCTGTGCCTGCAAGATATTTGCTACAGTTTCCAGTGGTAAATAATCCAGACCCTGTCCTGTTAATGCTTTAATTTCTTTTAAATTGTCTTCTGCATAACTGGCAAAACAGAAGTATCCTGATGGGTTCAAGGCATTGGCCACTTTTCGGATTAAGGCTGGTAGCTCCTGAATCCACTGCAAGGCTGAACAGGACACCACCAAGTCTAAAGACTGCGGTAATGGCAACTGTTCGATATCGCCTATACCCCAGATGAATTGCTCAGTTTCAGGAAAATGCTGTTTCACTTCAGGATAAAGATCATTTAAAAACAACTGATCAACCTCATAATGCTGTAAAAAAGCATGGCTAAACAGACCTGAACCACAACCAATTTCTAGCGCACGTTGCATATGTGGTTGGGGAATATACTGTTGCATTAAATGAAGTAAATGTTGAGCGACATGGTGCTGTGCTACGGCATGCTGATCATAACTGTGCTGAGCCTGAGCAAATCGTTGTGCAACCAGTGTGTTGTTCATGGCTGATACTGCTCCAGTACACTAAAACAGTGCTGAATTTCCTGATTCTTTATTCCGTGATGCAAACATATCCGCAGTCGTGACGAGTTTTTGGGAACAGTGGGTGGACGTACAGGCAATACATAAAAACCATGATCTTGCAAATAGGCTGCTGAAGCTACGGTCTGATGCGTATCTCCAATAATGACCGGAATAATCTGGGAACTTGACGGACAGTCATAACCCAGATTTTTTACTGCCTGCTGACTGTATTGTGATAATGCAGTTAACGATTGACGTTCTGCCTGTAAGCCCTGTTGATGCTGAAAGATAAAATTTGTCCAAGCCATACAGATGGGAGGTTGGGCCGTACTGAAAATGAGCGGGCGCATTGAATTAATCAAATATTCCTGGATTATCGGTTCGCAGACCAAATAGCCACCAACCGAAGCAAGCGCTTTACCAAAGGTACCTACCAGGAAGTCGATATCCCCTATCACATTGTATTGCTCGGCACAGCCCAGTCCACGTAAACCGCGTACGCCTACCGCATGCGCTTCATCAACATACAGCATGACTTTAGGATGCTGTTTTTTTAGCGCCACCAAAGCAGTTAAATCGGTTTCATCCCCATCCATACTAAAAATGGATTCTGTGACGACAATGATACGTTCAATCGACTCATCTGAATGATATTTCAATAAAAGTTGTGCCAAGTGATCTAAATCATTATGCCGATATCGCACATAATTCGCTTTAGATAAACGGATACCATCAATCATACTGGCATGAACCAGTTTATCAGCAATGATTTGGGTTTTACTGTCTGCAAGCGCAGGTAAAATCCCGATATTCATATGATAGCCGCTATTAAACAGCAGTACCACACGGCCAAAGGCTTGCGACATGTTATGTTCAAGCTGTTCATAAGCGGGAAAATTTCCAGTCAGCAATCGGGAGGAGCTGGCACTCATCTGCCGTTCAGAAACAGGAGTCATATCAAAAAATGCTTCCCGTAAATCCATTTGGCTGGCAAGACCCAGATAATCATTCGATGCCAGATTCAACATGTTTTTGCCGTTGAGTTCAAAATGGGCAGCACTGGTAATGTTGGATTTAAACTCGCGGTATTGCCCTTGTTGCTTTAATACATCAAGTTGCTGTGCAAAATGTTCGAGGTGATTCATGCTGCAAGCTCCAGGTGCTGAATCATAGCGATCATATGTTCCAGCAATGTCTGCAATTCGGCTGTAGAAATAATAAAAGGTGGCATGACATACACCAGTCTGCCAAATGGACGAATCCATACACCACGACGAACACATTCTGCCTGGAATTCAGCCAGATTCACTGCCTGATGCAGCTCAACCACTCCAATTGCCCCAAGCACCCGCACATCTTTGACTACAGGATGCCCATCTAAAACATACAAAGTACTTAATTGCTGTTCAATATGCTGAATATTGGCTTGCCAGTCCTGTGCCAGTAAAAGCTGGATACTTTTTACTGCAACTGCACACGCCAACGGATTGGCCATAAAGGTCGGGCCGTGCATAAAAACACCCGCTTCCCCCCGAGAAATGGTCTCTGCAACCTGCCTAGTGGTGAGCGTAGCAGACAATGTCATATAGCCACCGGTCAGGGCTTTACCTAAACAAAGTATGTCAGGGATGATATCGGCATGCTCATAGGCAAATAGCTTACCAGTGCGTCCAAAACCTGTCGCAATCTCATCCAGAATCAGGAGTATATCGTATTGCTTACACAAAGCTTTGGCTTGGCGTAAGTATTCAGGATGATAAAAACGCATCCCTCCCGCACCCTGAACAATCGGCTCAATAATCATGGCTGCAATCTGCTCATGCTTTTCTGCCAGTAACTGTTTCAGTGGCTGGATATCCTGCTCCTGCCATTCGCCATTGAAGCGACTTTCAGGTGCAGGAACAAAATATCGATTAGGCAGGCTTGAACCGAAGATTTGATGCATACCCGTGACGGGATCGCAAACTGACATCGCGTTCCATGTATCACCATGGTAGCCCGAACGTGTCGTGACAAAATTACTTTTTTCCGGTTGACCTTGGGCATGCCAATATTGCACCGCCATTTTCAAGGCAACTTCTACAGCAACAGAACCGGAATCAGCAAAAAAGACTTTATCAAGCTCAGATGCCGTAATCTCCAGCAGGATTTTCGCAAGTTCAATGGCAGGCTGATGGGTCAATCCGCCAAACATCACGTGTGACATCTTATTCAGCTGCTCAATGGCGGCCTGATTCAGCTCAGGATGACTGTAGCCATGAATCGTACACCACCAGGAGGACATCCCATCAATCAGCGCCCTGCCATCTTCCAGATAGATCTGGGCACCGCTGGCGCTAGCGACCGGATAACATGGCAAGGGGGCAGTCATTGAGGTATAAGGATGCCAAATATGCTCTTGATCAAAAGCGTCAAACACAAAATTCATCCTGAAAAATTGTGGAAATATCGATCTTAGCCTGCTCAGTTGAAAATGCAAATGACTGAACTCTCTATCTTGCTGAAGCAACTGATAAATCATCCAGAAAATCCAGAATAGGTGTTAGCACCAATTCTGTATCGAACAGGATTGCATCATGTGCGGCCTCGATTTCTTTGACTTTGATTAAACTTTGTTGATAAAAGACAGGTTCTATGGAAACTTGGCAAGGAACTAGTGAATCTTGATTTGAAAATATAAACAGTATCTTCGTTGAACAGGTTTTTAATATCTCTACCAAGTCTAATTGCTTTAAAAGATAAAGATGCTTTTCTTGATGATTTAAATCAATTAAAGACAGTTTGGATTGTAAATATTTTACCCGTTGCCGTGCATCCTTCGCTCCCATACAGACGAGATGACAAAAACGTTTCAATGTCGTTAACATGTCTAGTCGGGCGGCCTGGAGAAACTGTTCAAAATCAGTTTCAGGCATTGCTTGTTGCCAATCTTTATTGGCAACAAAACAAGGATTGGACATACAGGCAATGACAGGCTTTGCTACTCGTGTCTGCTGAAAGATTTCATTCGCCAAATATATGGCCAATTGTCCTCCTAAAGACCAGCCTATGAGCACATCATAATCTTGTGCGAGCTTTATCTTTTCCTGCAGGGTCACCGCATCAAAGGGGTCAAAAATATCAGAGATTGCTACTGTATGATCTGTCCTGAGTTTTTCAGAAAATTCTTTCAGGACGGTTGTCCCCAGTCCCCAGCCTGCAATCAATAATATATTCATCTGCTATTCCCTGTGAAAATACATTAGGCCTTCAAGCCATAAAATTTCTCGGCTAAAAATTATTGCTTTTCAAAAAAGCATGAAAATACTTTTAACCAAAAAAGAAAAAAGTGCCTGTCTTAACGCTAATAACCCAACGCCTAGATCTTTGTACGAATAAAGCGACCTAGGCCATGCCCTCTTTATTCACAATTCGGCAAGTTAGCCGATAGCTACAAGAAAAAACTGCTATCTCAGGCTGAAAAACGGGATAGTAAGAATATTCACATCATGACCAGAACATTTAAGCCATATTCATATATAAGACAATCACACATCATGTTGTATCTTACGACTTATGACATACGGTTATGTCTTTAATCTCAAGAATAAATCTCTATACTTGAATAAATAATAATGGCATATGAAATTAATCATAATGCTTTATATTAAAAATAATTTTTATTCTTTCTATACAAAAAATATTATTACTTTAAACTCTGAAAAACAAATATATATTTTTCATACATTATTCATGTAATTATTTCATTAACATCCTAAATTATTACTTTAAATAATTATTTTAATGGAAAAAAATTGGTTAGTAAGGACAAATCAAACTATTACTTTTTTGCCCATGGTCATAGTTATATTTATAGGACTAATTGGCTATGAATGGGTACGTACAGAACTGGTCGGAAGCTGGATTCTTTTAATTGGCTTTATTCTACTGGGACGCTTTTTAAATGTAGTTCAGTCCGTTGTACTGAGTATTGTCATTTTTATTACTCTTTTTATTTATATTTTATTTAATGTCCAGGCTGATAGCATGGATATCAATACTCGCTTCTTGCAGCTTTTTATTCTACCTTTAGCGCCACTTCTACTCAGTATTTACTATGAAATGATGTCGACCAACAGGCAAACCGACAATTTACTAGATACTTATCGTAAAAACCTGACCCATAAAACATTACCTATCAGTACTTATTTCTATACCCAAACTCAGGTTCAGGATATGTTAAATCTGAATCTGATTCCTCAATATGATGAAATTTATATAGAAATTACCAACCACAATTTATTAAGAGATATGTTGCAGGTGGATGAACTAAAACTGTTACAACAAAAAATTATCCATGTGCTGGAAAGTAAGTTCGAAGTTCCTCATTTTTCCTTTACTGATAGCCGGCTCTCGGTCTTGCGCGTAATTATGATTGCCGATCGAGAATCTACTATTTCCAAACAACTGATTGAAAAAATCAAACAGATTGAACTGATTAAAACAGAGATTACTCATTTACCCCATCATCAGGGCCGACCCTCCTTGGAGGAACGCCTATGAGTCATTTTTTGCATGTCTGCGGTCTGGTCGTTTCAGTCAATACACTGCCTGACCCGGTACTGAGTTCTTATTATCAACAATATTATCAATGTGAGCTTAAAACAGCCGATCCGGTTCAGCAGCAAGATTCCTCAGATATTAAGCAAATTCCAGCCTATTTCCCAGCTCCTAGGAAGTTATGGCCGGTATTTAGCTTGGATCAACTACAGTACGAAACTTATCAAACCATGAAAAATCAGGGTATTAAACCGGGTTTAATCATTCCTGAAAATTTCATGAAACCATCAATCTACTTTCAGATCAAACAGGAGGTTTCGGAAGGTGCTATCCCGATTCTTGATCTAAGCAGTATCGAACCAAAGCGTTTTCGCGGACTTGCGACCCTCGCCACCAGTGCAGGTCTACGTCCCATGGCTGCCTATATACAGGATGGCTGGAATCCGAATCTCAAAACTTTACCTGCGGGACTTTACATTGTTCAGGCCAATCCAGGACAACTGCCTTTACCCGCCCGTTTAATTCAATCTGGTCAGCAACAATTTTACACCGCCTACCCACAAACTGCTTTCAATGGTACCGGAATTATCCTGAATCCTCAGGGGCCACTTGCCGAAAATGAAATTGCTTATCCTGAATTGGGAATTTCCTGGACCTTTTTAAATACACGCTTTGACAGCCAACTGAACCGGGTGCATACCAATCCACTCGGCTATGTTTTGCTCTCAGCAGGAATCGTCATCTTGCCATTACACCTGGTGCTCTCGACCCATTACCCTAATTTATTAAGCTTCTGGGGTACCTCAACTTCCTGGGCATCCGTTGTTGTGATCGTTATCTTAATGCTCATCCTCCTGATCACCATGTTATGGCGGAGGTTCAAAAAATCATGAGCATGATCGATATTCTGTTTATTACCGGCTTTATCGGGATCTGGATTCCACAGGCCTTTTGGGCCTGGCTCAGCTTTTCTGCCTGGCGCTATTCGATTCGTGCCAGTCAGGAACTGACCAATTTACCAATACCTGAACGTTGGCCCATGCTGAGTGTGCTGGTGCCGGCATATAACGAAGCACTGGTGATTGAAGATACCTTACGCTCTCTAGCTGCACAGGATTATCCGGCTGAAAGTTATGAAGTACTACTAATTAATGATGCCTCCAAAGACAATACCCAGGAAATTGCCGATCGTATAGCAGCCGAATTTCCAGTCATTCGGGTCATCAATGTGCCTAAAGGTCAAGGTGGTAAAGGTAAATCCAGAACTTTGAATAACGGACTCAAACACGCCCGCGGAGAATTGATTGCGGTTTATGATGCGGACAGTACGCCAGAGCCGGATTGTGTACGGCTGATTGCCCAGACCTTGCTGGCAGATTCTAGTCTGGTCGCAGTGAATGGCAAAGTCCGTACCCGCAACTGGAAAGACAGCCCCCTTAGTACCTTTATCGCTATCGAGTTTATCTATTTTCAGTGGATTTTTCAGGGTGGACGCTGGCTGCGTTTCCGTCTTTCCACCCTAATGGGAACCAATTATGTGATCTGGCGAGATGCACTCGATATTCTAGGGGGATTTGACGAAAAATCCTTAGTCGATGATACCGAAATGAGTTACCGGATTTTTCTAGGACATAAACGGATTAAATGGGTGCCTTATGCCGTAGGCTGGCAACAGGATCCGGGCGACCTGAATATTTTTATCAAACAACGCTCGCGTTGGACTCAAGGTAACTTTTATGTAACCCGTAAATATTTAAGAACAGCGCTCCGGCATCCTTTTCCAATCGGAATGGAGATCGGCAATAATATTATGTGTTACATCATTTTTGTGCCAGCCCTGTTCTTAAGTCATATGACGCTGGTGGTTGGCCTACTCGGTATTGATGGCACCACGATTCCCGGCCCATTTACCTTACTCTTCATTTTGGCGTTTATTCTTTATCTGGTCCAGATCTGGTTCACCCTCAGTCTGGAAAAAGAAGTGCCTAAACGATTTTACTTCTATGCCTTTATTGCCTATTTCACCTATTCACAAATCTTTCTCCTGATTGTCTTTAAAGCTGCCTGGGACATGTTAAAAGGCAAAATCAAAGGTGAAGGAATTACCTGGTACAAGACAGAACGAAAGAAGGAAAAAAAATGATCATGCACATAAAAACAGCTCCTTTGAGATTAATGTCTTCACTTATCTTGGCATTGTCTAGTGCACCTCTCTATGCGGCCATCTGGAAGCTTGATGATGTAGTTGCGCGGCATGTAGAGCAAACTACGCCTTACTTTTTTTATGTTGGAAAAGGTGAAAGCTGGCAGGATGTCCAGTTCAGCAGTCAGTTCAATGTACAGGGTAGCAGTACGGTGATTGTCCGGTATGACAATCAGCTGATTCATCAACAAAATTTGAGTGGTAAAGGCACATTAAATTTTAGCCTCCCCCCTGCCGATAGCGGTTTTCATCGGCTGGATATCAGTATTTTACAAAAACCAGGACCTGGACAAAGTACTGCCAATATTTGTCTTGAATCAAGCAATTTACAGACTACCTTGACTCAACCAAATCTGAGTTATCAATCGCAGCGTAACAGCATGCAGCTGAATCAACTCCCGGATGTCCTGTTCAATAGTCAATTGAACCGACCAGAACCAGTACAGGCACTGCTAGGTTTTAATACGGCAAATTTCCTGGAAGCCACCATGATGAGTAGGCTGGCAACTGCCTGGAATTTTGCGACACCTGTGCAATGGCGGCTAAATACCACTCCTGAATCAGCACCTGATTTCATGATCAATATTCAGCGTTCGGCCGCAAAATTACCCGCAGCCAGGATGAGTCTAAATCAGGTCAACCAGATACCAAGTCTCACGATTGAATACTCTTCAGAATCCCAATTATTGATGGCCGTCAATGCCCTGCTCAATCAGCAATATCTGGCACAACTAAATACTGCAACAGCGAGTTTAAATGGCCCTGTCGCACGACCAAACTGGGCCAGTGTACGCCGTTTTGAAAGCTTGGCTGATCTGGGCATTTCCGATTTCAAACTAGACAATACTCCCAAAAATATTTCACTGGTCTTTCCTGCTGTTTGGGAGGCTACGGATATTTTAAAGGGTCAGCTTAATTTCCGTTCGCAAAGCGGACTCTTACAAGGCTCGACCTTACAGGTTTGGCTCAATGAAGTACTCGCAGGTAGTACCAGTCTGGCAAAACTGGATTCCAGCCCGGTTGAGCGGCAGTTTGAATTTGTAGGTGCAGATTATCCCTATACCAACAGCTTTAACATGACGGTGAGTAATAACCAGTTAAATAGCAATAATTGTCTACCTAATGCGGGTAATGCCTTATGGATTGATGCTAAAAAATCTAAGCTTAGTCTGCCTTACCAGATGAAACAGGGAGTCATCAGCCTGTCTACAGTTTTTGACAAGACTCCTGAAATTGCCATGAATACGCCTGTAGCCACCCCCATCGCGATCAGTTTGGCTCAAGTTGCCAAGAACATGCTGCTCAGTAATGATCCAATTGGTCTGAATATCACCCAGCTGAATCCAAGTACACCTAAAACCATTAACATCCTGCTGAATGCCCAGCGTTATCAATCCGAATTGCAAAAATACAGTCAGATTCTTTACTTACCTACTACGGCAAATGGTAGTTTGATCACCGTCAGAAACGGGAATTTCTGGATTTATAGCGACAACAACCTCGGGGTAGAAAATTTTGCCCGCTTTTGGCCGCAAATCCAGCAGAAAATCCCGAACAATACTGCGGCCTTGTTTATTTCTGCCCAAGGGCAAATTACCGTACTTAGTCAAACAGCTATAGAAAAAGCAGAAACCCCGATAATTGAACAGATTTCCATGCGAACTATTGCTATTATTCTAGTGATTGTTGCTGCGCTCATTATAGGGCTGCTGTTCTGGCGCAGAACCCGTAAGGCACAAAAAACCAAAGAAGAATAATGATGAAAAAATACCTGATTTTAGGCTTACTGGTGTTACTGGCACTTCCTGCCTTGGCTTTTACTGGCTCTGCGTTTTTTATGGCACGTGCAGATGCTAAAGCGGTAACAGCGCCTAAAATTGAGGGTATTTTCTGGCAGGTTGACCAGATGAGTCACGCCTCCGGTAACTGGCACTTATTAGGCATCGATACCTTAGTCACTCAATGGAGTATTGTAGACGGACGCTCCTTTTTTAAAGAAATCCCCGGAGCCCAATGGCAACATCAGCCGGACTGGAATACGATTACCGAACAACCCTGGTCCAAGCAGGTTATCTTAGGTCTGGCAGGCATTTTTCAGGAACCTGTGGCACGTGAAAATATTGACCAGCTCTTTTTACAATCCCAACAGATTATTAAAACTTCTCTTCCAGTTCAGCCTGCTGCTTATTATTTTCCTGTAGAAGCTGATCCAAGCTGGCATGGAGTTGCCAATCTGGCGCGTTATGTTGCCGAGTTCCAGCGACCAATCTGGATCAGCATTTATAGTGCAGATCGCAAATCACGGTTTTTACATTACTGGCTTGAAAGCTGGTTGCCTGATAATGCCCAAGTTTTTTTTCAGGATGGCGTCGGTGTGGGCACGCGCAGCCCCGAAGAAGCAGCGGTGATTTATCAAAATCTTAAACATCAGGTTGGGGACAAAAGAGTTGTGATTATTCTCGAAGCTTTCCGGCCTAAACCGGGAGGCGGCTTCCGTGCAGCTTATCCTTGGGAAATTGCAAAACAGTTAAAAGCTTATGCTGGAGAGCGTGTCTATATTTTTGACGGTCCACATTATTTAAATAAAGCCAGTGTGCTCTGGCTTTATTTGTGGATGAAAATCAATTACTAAGCTCTGACTATTAAATCTTGCAGCATCTGTTCCAAAATACGTTCCGAAGCATGACCATCACCAAATGGATTTTCGACTTCTGCATGTTGTCGATAATAGGCTGAATCATCCATGAGACGAGAAAACTCTTGTACGATTTTGGCCTGATTAGTACCGACTAGTATTCCACAACCTGCTTCAACCACTTCCGGACGTTCAGTTACATCCCGCAGTATGAGCACCGGTTTTTGATAGGTGGGGCTTTCTTCCTGAATACCGCCTGAATCGGTCATAATAAAATAGGCTGCACCTAAAACAGCCAGTAAGTCCGGATAATCCAGAGGTTTTAACAAATGTACCTGCGGATGATCCAGAAACTCGCGATAGGCAATTTCATATACCTGCGGATTGAGATGCACAGGCCAGGCAAAATGCAGCTCTGGATAACGGCGACATAGTGCATGGATGGCGGCACAGATATTTTGAATACCTTCACCAAAATTTTCCCGTCGATGTGCGGTCAGCAAGACCAGTTTATCTTGTTCACTTAATTTCAGCCCCATTCGCTCTAACCTTTGCTGAGACTGCTGAGAAGAAGATTGCATTAAATCACGGGCATGATAAATAGCATCAACCACGGTATTACCGGTAATAAAAATCTGCGGGTCTGGAATATTTTCCTGACGCAAGTTTTCTGCAGAACGTCGGGTCGGTGCGAAATGCCAGTGAGCCAAGCGGGAAACCAGTTGCCGGTTTCCTTCTTCCGGAAATGGATGCATCAGATCAAAAGAGCGTAATCCGGCTTCAACATGCGCTAAATGAATATTCAAGTTAAAGGCCACCAGAGCACCTGCAAGTACAGTGGTGGTATCCCCTTGCACTACAATTACATCACATTTCGGCATGTCACGATATACTTGATCCAGTTCGGTCAATGCCTTGCTTAATAGAATATTTAGACTTTTGCCGGGTTGCATGATTTGCAGATGATGATCAATCTTGATTTGGAAAAACTCGATCGCATCCTGTACCAATTCCAGATGCTGACCGGTAAATACCACATTGACTCTAAATCGTGAATCTTGCTGGGCTTTTAAGATGACTGGTGCTAATTTAATCAGCTCAGGGCGGGTACCAAAAATAAAAGAAAGATCAATCGGCATGGTTAAAAGCTCCAGTAATAAGTCAGTTCCACTCGGGTATTATCAAAAGTTCTTTTTCCAGACTCAGGTGCCCCATTTACATATTTGCCATACATCTGTTCAATACGTAGCTTGACCGGGAAGTCTGCAGGTTGCCAGGCTATACCCGGCCCCAACTCTGCCAGGTTATTATAAAATTCGTTATTGGAATCATTAATCGTATGTAACTTCAGATAAGTCTGGATATTGCCTAGTTGATCCCGGTTAAAGTTCCAACCGGTACGCAGGCGCAGGTCGCCAATTACATTATAATCCTCACGTGAATAGCTCGCTGCATTGCCATACAGTTCGGCAAAATACTGAGTTTTCTGGGTAACCGGACTATGACTAGTTTCGGAATCATGCCAATACCATTCCCGATAACCGGTCAAACCAAAATTAATACTTTCTCTGAATTTGTCTCGGTTTAAATCGATTAGATCATAACTTCCGCCGAGTTCCAGATATAGATAGAGCGGCCATTCCCAAGGACGGTAATTTGTTCCAACACCGACAATGGCTGCATTCTGGTCAATAATCTCAGGTCGTGCACCGCCGGTAGATTGGGTATCCCTGTTAATGCTGGCAAAGCCATAAATCTGGCCACGGTTTTCTTCTCCCCAATAACGTCCATAACGGAGCTTCAAGGGTAAGATGGCCGTGTCATAACGTCCTTCAAAAGAAGGAGAAAAATAGATATCGGCAAAGGTATTTTTAGTCTGACCACTTGTTGTTCCATTTAAATTAAGTACGGCCTGTTGGGCTTTTGCTGCAGTCTCAGGATTTGAGGAACTTTGCAGTTTTTTAAATATTTCTAAAGCTTCGGGATTACGCTGAGCAGCATTCAACAGATAGGCTTTTTGCAACAACAATTGTTCATCATCTGGCGTTAATTCAAGAGTTCGATCAATATAAATTAAAGCTTCGGGATTATTATTTTTGCGCATTTCCAGATATGTCCAAGTTTTCCAGACCTTTGGATCTCGCGGTGATTTCTGGCTAATCTGCTGTAAAAGTTGTGTTGCCTGTTCGAGATCCTTTTGTTCAACTTGGTAATATTGTTCCCATAATATATAAGTTTCAGGAAAGGTTTCTGCTTGAATGGAAATACTCAAGAGAAATAGGCAAATACTTGAAATAGTAGGTAATCTTTTCATTTTAATGCATGAATTAGAATATTATAGTTCACACTATAACAGCAATTTATTTTAAGCTTGGAGCGGATGAAATTAAGTTACCAAACTCTCTATTATTTTTATAAAAAAATACAATATGTATAAGAGCTAGAGAGATTTGCTGTAACTATTAGACCTCTTTCATAAATCATTTTTTGCTCAGTTCCAAGTTGTAGATTCCAGCGATTAAATTGAATCTCAAACCAAGCCTTTTACCTCTATTTCGATAACGCTCAGCAAGGATTTTGAAGGTTTTCAGGCTGCCAAATACATGCTCAATTCCGATTCTTCTTTTATTGATTTCCTGATTATAGATTTTCAATTCAGGATCCAATTGGCTTTGTTGCATAAACCTAGCCTAGAAAGATTATTCAGTCCTATAATTTCAATATGAATAAACCTGCTCCTAAAATCTATCGTACAACTAACTGGTCTTCCTACAATCGTGCCCTCATTAACCGAGGTAATATTTCCATTTGGTTTGATCCAAACACTCAGT
>NZ_DCRI01000029.1:0-27818 GCF_002324975.1 Acinetobacter sp. UBA1496
AAAGTTGTGTGCAGGTCATAGAGTTCGGTTCTGTCATGAGAAAGCCCATATACATGGGTAATGTACAAGTTGCCGGAGAAGTATGTTTAACTCGTCTAATCACAGATACTTTATAAAGTATTTTAATACTTTTTTGAATCCGTCAATGCGTAAGTCCTATACATATAAAAAAGAGGACTTTAAGTCCTCTTTTTTTATGCTTGTTTTAAGCTGATTTCAGGAAGATTAGTTTATTCAAATCAGCTTTTACGTGTCAGCAGGAACTGGGTAATCTGCATCAGATCATCAGCCTGACCATCGAAATGATTCAGTGCAGTCATGGCCTGATCATGTAATTGCTGTGCATAGGCTTGGGCTTTCTCTAAACCCATCAATGCCGGATAAGTTGATTTTTCGACCTGTTCATCTTTACCCGCCGTTTTACCGAGCACTTCTGTATCAGAAATAATATCCAAAATATCGTCCTGTACCTGGAAAGCTAGACCAATCGCTTGCCCGAATTCACGCAGTTTTGGAATGGCCAGATCAGTCCCTTCAAAGATCGTCACCGCTGCCATCATAATCGCTGCACTGATCAAGGCTCCGGTTTTATTTCGATGAATGGTTTCCAGTGCTTCCTGATCAATTTTTTTGCCTTCGGCCTGTAAATCCAGTACCTGACCATTGACCATTTTCGAGGAAGCAGTCGCCAGAATCTGTATCTGCTTCAAGACAATTGCTGGCTCTACTGCAGGCCCCTGGTCAAACAGACGACTACCCAGAATTTCAAACGCCATGGATTGCAAAATATCACCCGCCAGAAGAGCCGTATCTTCACCAAAAGCAGCATGACAGGTGGGCTGACCACGACGTAACAAGTCATTATCCATACATGGCAGGTCATCATGTGCCAGTGAATAGCAATGAATAAACTCGATCGCAACTGCGGCACGGCGTACCGCAGCACTATTCTGATTCGGTTTTAAAGCGGCAGTGGCATAACATAATGCTGGACGTACCCGCTTTCCTCCTAGCATTACGGCATGATGCACTGCTGACTTTAACGGTTCCGGAATGGAAAAGGCTTCCAAAGCAGTCATTAAATCGTGTTGAATCCGTTGTTGTGCTTGAGTTAGTGCATGGGTTGATACGTCAGTGATAGATGACACATTCGCCTCGAATACGTAGCCAGAATAATAAAATGACAGTTTATAAGTGCCTGTCTGTTATCAGGCATTGTACCTAGAATTGCATTGAATTTTCATTCTTAAATCCAAATGTTGTTTCATAATTCTGTATTGAGACTAAAAATAATCAAATCAAAAATATCTTTTTTAATAAAAAACCACCAGAGAACTGATGGTTTTGCTTAGGCTAATTTTCTCAAAGAATAATTTTAAGAGAGAACATCTTCAGGAACACGCACCCAACCTTCCATTAGCACACGAGCACTACGACTCATAATGGCTTTTTTCACTTTCCATTCTCCATTTTCCTGCACTGCTTGCGCACCCACTCTTAAGGTACCGGAAGGATGACCAAAGCGGACTGATTCACGTTCACCGCCACCTGCAACACGATTAACCAAGGTTCCCGGAATCGCTGCCGCTGTTCCAATCGCTACAGCGGCTGTTCCCATCATGGCATGATGCAACTTACCCATCGATAAGGCACGGACCAGAATATCGCTATCTGTTTCAGTGACTTCCTTACCACTAGAGGACGTATAAGTCTTTGGCGGAGCCACAAAAGCGATCTTTGGCGTATGCTGACGTGTAACAGCTTCACTAATATCCTGAATCAGCCCCATCTGTTGAGCAGCATAGGCTCGGATGGTTTCAAACTTCACCAAGGCAGCTGCATCATTATTGATATGGTCCTGTAACTCGGTACCGTTATAGCCTAGATCTTCTGCCTTTAAGAAAACTGTCGGGATCCCGGCATTAATCATCGTTACTTCAAAGCTGCCAATATTCGGTACTTCCAGCGTATCGGTTAAATTTCCGGTCGGAAACATTGAACCGCCCTCGGCATCATCATCGGCAGGATCCAGAAATTCAATCTGTACTTCGGCTGCTGGGAAAGTTACGCCATCCAGCTCAAAATCACCTAATTCCTGAACCTGACCATTCTGCATCGGTACATGGGCGATAATGGTTTTCTGAATATTCGCCTGCCAGATTCGCACCGTACACAGCCCATTTTCAGGAATACGTGCAGGATCGACCAGGCCATTGGAAATCGCAAATGCCCCAACTGCTGCAGTCAGATTGCCACAATTACCACTCCAGTCCACAAAAGGTCGATCAATCGATACCTGACCAAAAAGATAATCCACATCATGATTTTCTTGCTGACTTTTAGTCAGAATCACGGTTTTGCTGGTACTTGAACTGGCACCGCCCATCCCATCAATCTGCTTGCCATATGGATCCGGGCTGCCGATCACTCTTAATAATAACTGGTCCCGAATTCGGCCTGCCTGTTGTGCAGCAGCAGGTAAATCGTCCAGTTTAAAGAACACCCCTTTACTGGTGCCTCCGCGCATGTAAGTGGCCGGGATTTTGATTTGGGCAGCGAAACTCATGAATACTTTCTTCCTCTGGCTTGTCTTTATTCTGATCAAAATTATTGAATATTTGTGAGACGAGTATAATCGGTTTAAAGCCAAGTAGTCGCCTTGCCCGACCTAAGTATAAAAAAACAGCATTTGTGTCGAGTTAAAAAAACAGCAAACTCATCAGTTACATTTTCAATAAAATTAATATATTGATTCACATATCTTTTATTCTATTTATTTTTATAATTTTTTTTTATAAATACGATAATAATATTTCATCCAGACGGGTGCTCTAGGCTTCTTATCTTTGTTCCATTACAATCTTTATACCTATTTCTTACATTGTCGGGCTGAACACTTTGAATAACGAGTCTTCACAACTTCAGCGTGGCTTAAAGAACCGTCATATTCAGTTGATCGCCATGGGCGGTGCAATTGGCACAGGCTTATTCTTAGGTTCCGCACAGGTGATCCAATCTGCGGGTCCTTCTATTATTCTTGGCTATGCCATTGGTGGCTTAATTGCATTCTTAATCATGCGTCAATTGGGTGAGATGATTGTTCATGAACCTGTAGCAGGTTCATTCAGCCATTTTGCTTATAAATACTGGGGCAAATTCCCTGGTTTCCTTGCGGGTTGGAACTACTGGATCTTATATATCCTGGTGGCTATGACCGAGCTCACCGCCGTTGCAAAATATATTAATTACTGGTGGCCTCATATTCCAGCTTGGACCTCAGTCCTGTTTTTCTTCATCGTAATTACGCTGGTCAATCTCGGCAATGTAAAATTCTACGGTGAATCAGAATTCTGGCTATCCATTGTAAAAGTGACTGCGGTCATTTCCATGATTGTCTTTGGTCTCTATCTGATCCTGACTGCTGATGCTTCTTCAGGAGCTTCTTTCAGCAACCTTTGGACAGCAGGCGGTTTCTTCCCGAATGGCTTTGAAGGCTTATTCTATATGCTGGCCTTCCTGATGTTTGCCTTCGGTGGTATTGAACTGATCGGGATGGCGGCAGCAGAAGCTGAAAATCCAGAAAAAACTATTCCAAAAGCGATTAATCAGGTTGTATTCCGTATTCTGGTGTTCTATGTAGGTGCGTTGACCATTCTGTTATCTTTAGTGCCTTGGAACCAGCTGGAACTGGGTGGTCTGGATAAAAGCCCGTTTGTAATGATCTTTAGCCAATTGGGGATTGACTGGGCAGCACATCTGCTGAACTTCATCATCCTGACAGCTGCACTTTCTGTTTATAACAGTGGTATGTATGCTAATAGCCGTATGCTCTATGGTCTGGCACAGCAAGGTAATGCCCCTAAAATCTTTAAGACTGTGAACAAACAAGGCGTTCCAATTCCTGCAGTTCTGTTCTCTGCCCTGCTGATTTTCGGCTGTGTACTTCTAAACTACTTTGTTCCTGAAGATGCCTTAAGTCACCTGATTTATGTAGTGGTAGGTGCACTGGTACTGAACTGGGCCATGATTAGTCTGACTCACTTCAAGTTTATGCAAAGCATGAAGCAGTTAGGACAAAAGACCAGTTTCCCTGCATTGTGGTCACCTGCAAGTAATATTCTGGTTTTAGCTTTCATTGCGACCATTCTTTACATCATGTGGACACAAGGCTTTAAAGAATCGGTACTGATGCTTCCGATTTGGGTCGTGATCATGTTTATTCTGTTTAAGGCACTGCGCCCTAAGAATTAATCAAAAAATCTTTTAATCGATGATTTTTAAAGTTATTGCTTCGGCAATAACTTTTTTTTTGCATTTTTTACAGTACAATAGCCTTTTTTCGCGCCCTTAGCTTAACTGGATAGAGCAGTTGCCTCCTAAGCGACCGACGTGGGTTCGAGTCCCGCAGGGCGCACCATCCTTTCAAAATGTGATCTATACTTCAAAAAATTAGCGTTAATCTTCATATTTTTAGAATATTTTTTATACAAAAAATCATTTTTTCTCCATTATTTTATTTCTTTTACTTTCAAATACTTATTTCAAAATAAGGCCATTTTTTGGTGCAAAAACTCTATTTTGGTGCTTTTTTAGACTAATTAGTTTTTTCTAGAGCATTTACTCTTATTTTAATTGTGCTATTTTTGTCACATGGAGTAACAAATGATTGCGGATAAATACCCGAAATCTCCAAGAATTCAATAAGTGCAAACAACAACGCTAGATATAAATTTGTACCTCAAGGAAAGACGTAAATGAAATTAAAAACATTAACTACTGCAATGATTCTTGCAACTGTACCTATGACAGGCGCATTTGCAGCAGCACTAGATCGTTCAGGCCAATCTATTGCAGCCTTCCTACAACCTGGTAACTATTTTGAAGCAGGTATTTCTGTTTTAGATCCATCTGTATCTGGTAAAGCTAATGCAGGTTATACACCTAACGCTGCTATTCCTGCAGCTTTAGCTGGTCTTGAGAATACCTCTCTATCAGACATGGGCGAAGATTATTACTTCCCAAGTGCAGCATTAAAGTTTCAAGTAGCTGATAAATTATCAGTGGGTCTTTTATACGATCAACCTTTTGGTGCTGATGCAGCCTATTCAGTTGGTGATGCTGGAGCAAACCCAGCATTAGCAGGCTTGGGGCTTCCAGCTGCATTATTTGCTGGACAGGGCTTATTGCATGATGGCCAAGAAGCAACTGAAGTAGAAGTTACAACCGAAAATTTAACGTTCCTATTAGGTTTCCAACCAACTGAAAACTGGAATCTATATGGTGGTGCGGTATACCAGACCGTTAAAGGGAATGTTCAACTACGTGGTACCGCATACGGTTCTACTATTGCATTAGGCCAATATAATGCAGATATGAAGAAAGATTCTGCAGTAGGCTGGATTGCAGGTTTAGCTTACCAAATTCCTGAAATCGCATTAAAAGCATCTTTAACGTATCGCTCTGAAATTGATCACGAAGCAGCAACGAATGAATATGGTACAAGCTTAATTTTAACTGGTTTAGTTCCTGGACCAGGTGCGGTATATAACGAAAACACTACTACCAAAATTACAACTCCACAATCTGTAAACCTTGATTTCCAAACTGGTATCATGGCTGACACAGTCGCTTTTGCTAATGTGCGCTGGGTAAACTGGGAAGATTTTTCAATTCGTCCTGAACAGTTTGGTACAGTTTCAGAAGCTTTAGGTGCCGCAGGCTTAACCCCAGATAATCCAAATGGTTTTGACTTAGTGGGTTATACAGATGATCAATGGTCAGCTACTGTAGGTGTAGGCCGTAAATTTAATGAAAAATGGGCAGGTAATGTCTCTGTAGGTTGGGATTCAGGTGCAGGCAACCCTGTTTCAACTTTAGGTCCAACTGAAGGTTACTGGAACGTTGGCCTAGGTCTACAATTCTCACCTGCTGCAAACTACTTTATCGCTGGTGGTGTGAAGTACTTCTGGTTAGGTGATGCTAAAGCTCAACCTGCATCAATGTTTGGTACAGGAAACTCTGTGGCACAATTTGAAGATAACCATGCTTTAGGTTATGGCTTAAAAATGGGCTATCGCTTCTAATTCCTGTTAGTTAATAAAAACCACCTTCGGGTGGTTTTTATTGTCTCATTTATATTTTTATACACCCGTATACTATTCGATGCTTTTATCACCAATCAAATTTTGCCTAAATTTTGTTTTTAATATATTTTGATAAAAATTATTATTTGTTTATTTTCATTAAGTTAATCAAAAAAATATAGTATAAATACTCTAAGCAATCATTTTTTATAACCGCCATAGTTAATTTCTTGGACGAAGTGGAGCATTTACTCTTTTTAAATTTGTGTTACTTTTCCACAACTTTTATTAATATTTATGCAACATTGTCAAGGATGAGCCATGAAGCTTAAGCCAATCTCTATCGCTATTCTTCTTTCTAGCCTGCCTACTTCTCTCGTGTTCGCTGCCGGTTTAGACCGTTCAGGCCAGTCTATTCAGGCTTTTTTACAACCTGGTAACTATGCAGAAGCAGGAATTTCTGTTCTTGATCCAACTGTGAAAGGGACATCTAAAGTATCTGCTTTTGAAGGTGAAAAAATTAACGACATGGGGGAAGATTACTATTTCCCCTCTGCTGCAATTAAAGTTCAAGCAACAGACAAAATTTCTTTAGGCTTGATCTATGATCAACCTTTTGGAGCAGATGCAACATACGCTGAAACTGCTGGTTCTTTTGGTAATGGTGTAGAAGGTACATCAGTTGATGTTGACACACATAATTTAACTGCCCTCATTGGTTATCAACCTACAGAAAACTGGAATTTCTATGCTGGTCCAGTGTGGCAAACTGTTGAGGCTGATATTAAATTACGGGGGGGTGCTTATTCTTTATTAAGTGGCTATAACATTCAGCTTAAACAAGAAGAAGCCTTTGGATGGCTTGCTGGATTTGCTTATCAAATTCCTGAAATTGCATTAAAAGCTTCTGTTACCTATCGTTCAGAAATTAAGCATAAAGCAAAATCTTCTGAACAGTCTGATTTAGCTCTTTTAGGACAACAACTTCCTGATGCAGGTCATCCTTTAAGTCCAGCAAAACCATTATTGGCGACTTTAGGTGAAAGAGAAAGTACTGTAGAGGCGGTTACACCTCAGTCGGTAAATATTGATCTGCAATCAGGTGTCGCTCAAAATACTATTGCTTTTGCAAATCTTCGTTGGGTTCATTGGGATCAATTTGCTGTAACACCATCTTTACTCGCTCAAGCTTCAGCCTTGGCAAAAGGAAAAGCACAAAATCTGATCGATTACTCTAATGATCAATGGTCAGCAACAGTCGGTGTAGGTCGCAAATTCAATAATAAATGGTCAGGTTCAGCTTCTGTAGGTTATGACTCAGGTGCAGGCAACCCTGTAACGACTTTAGGTCCAACTGAAGGTTACTGGAATGTAGGCTTAGGTGCTCAATATAGCCCTGCTGAGAATTACTTTATTCAGGCTGGCGTAAAATATTTCTGGTTAGGCGATGCCCAAGCACAAACTGGCGGTACTATTGTAGGTGATTTTGAAGACAACCATGCCATGGGTTATGGCCTAAAAATCGGCTACCGTTTCTAAGCAATAAAGAGTTTTACTCTAATAAAAAAAGGCACCCTTTGGTGCCTTTTTTTAATTTCAAACTTAAAAATTAAGCTGGAATATTACGTACCGATGCATTACGGATTGCTTCTTTCAATGCGTCATAACCATAAATTGGCGGGAATTGCGGGAATTCTGCAATCACATTCTCTGGTGCGTCGAACAGGAAGCCATGATCTGCTTCACCCAGCATTGTCGTATCGTTATATGAATCACCGGCTGCAATCACACGGAAATTCAGACCGTGTAATGCTTTCACTGCCTGACGCTTCTGATCTGGCTGGCGAAGTTTATAAGCAGTGATCATGCCCTCTTCATCAGTTTCCAGCTTATGACAGAAAATCGTTGGCCAGCCTAGTTGCTTCATTAAAGGATGAGCAAATTCATAGAAAGTGTCAGACAGAATAATCAGCTGAAAATGAGTACTTACCCATTCTACAAATTCCTTGGCGCCTTCAAATGGCCCCATATCCGCAATCACAGCCTGGATATCATTTAGACCCAAACCATGCTGTTTTAAAATATTCAAACGCTGGGTCATCAACACATCATAGTCAGGAATATCACGTGTCGTTGCTTCGAGCTCTTTAATACCTGTTTTTTTAGCAAAATTGATCCAGATTTCTGGAACCAAAACGCCCTCTAGATCTAGACATACGACTTCCATGAAGCATCCCCTCAGTTGTATTGAAAAAATTTTGCCCTATCATAGCTGAAGAAAAAGATTTTGCACTGTTCTTTTTTAAATCTGTTTTTTTCATAAGTATTTATTTTTTAGTGATAAGTAGCTTTGGGCATTTCTATTAAAATAGAATAAATCTGAAATAAATTCATATAGGCCACGTCATTTCCAAGCCTATGTCGCCAGGACTCATATGACCAAAATCCCCACTATTGCTATGGTAGATGCGCTCGCATCTGAATATGCAGATAAATCACCAAGTGAAATTTTAGCGCTTGCTCTCGACCAGGAAGGCGAAATTGCCATTTCATTTTCCGGTGCAGAAGATGTCGTACTGATTGATATGGCATCCAATTTAGGTAAACCTTTCCGGGTATTTAGCCTGGATACAGGGCGTCTGCATGCTGAGACTTATCAATTTATTGAAAAGGTTCGTCAGCACTATAATATTGATATCGAAATCTGCTTCCCGGAAACAGAGGAGATTCAACAACTGACGACTGAAAAAGGTTTGTTCAGTTTTTACCGTGACGGCCATCAGGAATGTTGCGGAATCCGCAAGGTGCAACCTTTACGCAAAAAACTGGCAACTTTAGATGGCTGGATTACCGGTCAGCGTAAAGACCAAAGCGCGGGAACACGGAATGACATTCCGGTGGTTCAATCTGATGAAGGTTTTTCTGGTCCAGGCAAACAGCTGATTAAATATAATCCCCTTGCCAACTGGTCTAGTGCAGATGTGTGGAATTATATCCGAATGATGGAAATTCCATACAACCCACTACATGAAAAAGGTTTTATCTCCATTGGCTGTGAACCTTGTACCCGTCCTGTGCTGCCAAATCAGCATGAACGTGAAGGACGCTGGTGGTGGGAAGAAGCCACCCATAAAGAATGTGGCTTGCATGCCGGGAACTTGAAAAAATAATCTTAAAAAACCATCCGTTCGTCGGGTGGTTTTTTTGTGAACCAATCGGCTACAGAAAAATCAGTACCTTTATGCGACAAAATCGCTATACTTTGTAATGTGATACCAATAATTCTAACAAGGTTGCTTATACATGAGCAGCTGAAGAAAATGCAGTGAGGCAATCTACGCTATGCGTCCATTACATCCGATTGACTTTATTTTTTTGTCTTTAGAGAAACGGCAGCAGCCTATGCATGTAGGCGGGTTATTTTTGTTTCAAATTCCTGACAATGCACCAGCCTCTTTTATCCGGGATCTGGTGACTGATATTCGCAATTCCAAATCCTCACCGATTCCTCCATTTAATAACTATTTAAACGGTTTATTTTGGGATGAAGATGAAGAGTTTGATTTAGATCATCATTTTCGTCATATTGCCTTACCGAAACCTGGGCGTATCCGCGAGCTGCTGACTTATATTTCCCAAGAACACAGCGCACTGATTGACCGCGCTAAACCTTTATGGACCTGTCATATTATTGAAGGCATTGAAGGCAACCGTTTTGCCATGTACTTCAAGATTCACCATGCGATGGTAGATGGTATTGCAGGCATGCGTCTGGTAGAAAAATCACTTTCTCATGATCCACATGCGAAAAGTATTGTGCCACCTTGGTGTGTAGAAGGCCCACGAGCAAAACGTCTGAAAGCGCCGAAAGTCAGCCGCATGAAGAATGTGCTACAGGCGATTAAAGGACAGCTGGAATGTACACCACGAGTGGCTTATGAATTATCGCAAACCGTACTGAAAGATATGGGGCGTAATCCGGATTATGTATCCAGCTTTCAGGCGCCAAGTTCGATTTTAAATCAGCTTGTTAGTACCTCACGTCGTTTCGCAGCCCAATCTTTTGAGTTCTCACGTCTGCGTCATATTTCCAAAGCTTTAGGTGTAACCATTAATGATATTGTGCTGGCGATCTGTTCAGGTGCCTTACGCGAATATTTACTCACACAAAATGCTTTGCCGAAAAAACCATTGATTGCGATGGTGCCGGCTTCCGTACGTAGCGATGATTCCGATGTTTCCAACCGTATTACCATGATTCTGGCGAATCTCGGCACGCATAAGGATGATCCTTTAGAACGCTTAAAAACGGTACGTCGCAGTGTACTCAGTGCTAAAGAGCGCTTTAAGCGCATGAATGCCAATCAAATTTTGAACTATAGTGCCTTTGTCTATGGTCTTGCAGGATTCAATATTGCATCTGGCTTAATGCCAAAACGTCAGGCATTTAACGTGATCATTTCCAATGTCCCTGGTCCTCAGGAACCTCTGTACTGGAATGGCGCACGTTTGGAAGCCTTATATCCGGCTTCGATTGTACTGGATGGACAAGCACTGAATATCACCATGACCAGTTATATGGACAAGCTTGAAGTAGGTCTTACCGCTTGCCGTAATGCTCTACCCAAAATGCAGAATCTGTTGACTCATCTTGAAGAAGAAATTCAGCGCTTCGAACGGATTGTGGATGGTGAACCCGTCCCAAAGTTGAAAGCGGTCAGTTAGCCGCGGACGAATAAAATCTGGCAATGGACTGCTAAAAAGTGTGTGAGCACTTTTGCTAATCATTTATTGAAAAACAAAGGGGCAATTTAAGCCCCTTGATTTTATTCTTTTTACAGTTTGAATGAAATTCATACAACTGCAATCTATTTTGGTTTAATTAACTTTTAATAGTACGACACTGTTTTAATAACTGATGGCAAACAGAGCGAATCATAGAAGCTGTAATCTGAACTTCATTCCCGCGTTCATCCACAATATATCCTGCATGCACAGCCTTTGGTTCTAATACGTGTTTCAAGCTTTTATTGATTACAACTTTACTCATACTCATCATAGACTCCTTTTGCTAAGCCTAGAACTGGGAGAAAGGCTTTGGCTAATTTGATGTTTCTAGTATTGTAAATATCAGTAGAGATGTAAAATTTCAGATGTAACAAGTGTTTAACGATATTCTGTTACAATTTCAGCTGAGAATGATATCGTATTGCTCTTGCGTATATAAGTTTTCGACCTGGAATTTAATTACACGATTAATAAAGTGTTCCAGATCCGCCACAGCTGGGGCTTCTGCAGTCAACAGCCGATCAATCACTGCTGGATGGGCAACGACAGTAAAGCCACTCTGTGATTCATAAGCGCGAGCATAGCGCAGGATTTCCCGAAAGATTTCGTAACACACTGATTCTGCTGTTTTCACATATCCACGTCCCTGACAGGTCGGACAGGACTCGCATAACAAGTGTTCCAAAGACTCACGAGTACGCTTACGCGTCATCTCTACTAGCCCCAGTTCAGACACCTGGGTGATCTTGGTTTTGGCATGATCACGTTCCAGCATTTTCATAAACTGGTTCATCACTTCTTCACGATGTTGGGCTTCCTGCATGTCAATGAAGTCGATGATAATAATACCGCCCAGATTACGCAGACGTAGCTGACGTGCAATGACCTGTGTGGCTTCCATATTGGTTTTAAACACCGTATCTTCCAGCGAGCGACCGCCCACATAAGAACCGGTATTGACGTCAATTGTGGTCATGGCTTCAGTCTGGTCAATCATCAGATAACCACCGGACTTCAGTGCTACACGGGTTTGTAGAGCCTTTTGCAGATCTTCTTCGACATTGTACAAATCGAAAATTGGTCGCTCGCCCGGATAATGTAGCAAACGGTCTTTCATATTCGGCACGAACTCATCCACAAACTCTTTCAGCTTGCCGTGAATTTCACGTGAATCGATATAGATCTTTTCGGTTTCTTCATTGGCCAAGTCACGAATGACACGCTGTGGCAAAGGCAGCTCTTCAAAAATTAATGAAGGCACTGCGATGACTTTTTGTTTGCGCTGGATGTATTCCCAGAGTTTAGCCAGATAAGCCATATCCTGTGCAATCGCTTCTTCCTCAATGCCGTCAGCGGCAGTACGGACAATGACGGAACCTGGCAGCTTGTGTTCTGCCTGAATACGCTCAATGATCGAGCGTAAACGATTGCGTTCATCTTCGGATTCAATCCGCTGCGATACACCAATATGATTGCCATATGGCATCAGGACCAAATAACGTGAAGGAATAGAAAGATCAGTAGATAGACGTGCGCCCTTGGTGCCGAGCATGTCTTTCATCACCTGAACGGTGAGAATCAGACCCGGCTGCAACAGCTCGAATACATTCGGCGTTGGCTGGTTACGTGGCCAGACCATGTCATTGATATGCAAAAATGCCGTTCTGGACAGGCCAATATCAACAAAAGCGGCCTGCATGCCTGGCAAGACCCGGACCACTTTCCCTTTATAGATATTCCCGACCAATCCGCGCTTGGCCGTACGCTCGACAAACAGTTCATTCACCGTGCCGTTTTCAATCAACGCCACCCGACATTCCATCGGTGTGACGTTAATCAACAACTCGTCAGACATAACAACACTCAAAACATTATAAGAATTCTTTTTCAGCAGTTAATTTAGTGCCTTAACCGTCTGCAATAACTGTACTGTTTCATATAGTGGCAAGCCCACTACATTCGAATAACTACCTTCTATTCTTGGAATATAACGCGCTGCAATTCCCTGTATTGCATAGGCGCCTGCTTTCCCAAGCGGCTCACCTGTTGCCCAGTAACTTTCCATATCATGGCTATTTAGTGGCTGAAATTCAACCTGTGTACGAACTACTATACTGTATTTTTCTTCTTTTGTGCGGACGCACACTCCAGTATACACATCATGCCATCTCCCTGAAATTTTTTCCCACATTTTAAAGGCATGCTGTTTGGATTCAGGTTTCCCCAAAATCTCATTATTCACACCTAAACTGGTATCCGCAGCAATAATAATGGCATCCGGGAACAGCTTGGCCACCGCTTCCGCTTTGACTTGCGCCAGACGTTCGACATAGGCTGCAATGGACTCATTTTCCAGTACAGATTCGTCTACATCTGGGCTACAGATCTCAAAGTTCAGCCCGAGTTGCTGCAAAAGTTCACGGCGTCGGGGTGAGCTGGAAGCGAGGATTAAATGCGCCATTTTCTCAAAAAGTAATAAAGCACTGGCCATATGATGACACTAGTCAGCATGGGAATCCAATGTCGTGCAAATGAGAATTGTACGCCGGTCGAAATCTGGGCAAAGAAGATAATCATCAAATGTGCCAGAATCGCAATTGCCGTAATTACCCATAAATTAGCAAAGGTCAGAATACGGCGCTCACGGGTCAGGAAACGTGCCACAAAAGCAATGATGATAAAGCTAAGTGCATTTAGACCTAAAGGCGCATCAAGCAGTAAATCAATGAATATCCCGGTAGCAAATGCAAACCAGATTCCACACCAGGTCGGCTGACACAACACCCAGAACAGCATGATCATCAGCATAAACTGCGGGCGCCAGCCAGAGAGCGAATAAGATAAAGGATAGACCACCAGAACCGAGGCAAAAATTACCGAAATCATGATCGGCAACAAGGGATCCCGATGGGTTCTTGGTTTCAGTTTAGCGATCGACATGTGGCTGCTCCATCGCTAAAGAATCGGAAAATAACACCACTACATGATGACCACCAGCCAGCTGCGCTGCCGGAACCACATCAATCTGGGCAAATTCACCTGAATTATGACGTTGTACTTTAGAGACGGTGCCGACCAGATAGCCTGCCGGGAAATGCTGTCCCAAACCCGAGCTATAGACTTTTTCACCGACTTTGATGTTGGCACTGGTCGGTACATATTCCATTTTCAGGCGTCCCAGATCCCCGGTTCCCGAGACAATGGCACGCATGCCAGTATGTTCCAGACGTACCGACAAGGAGTGTTCTTTATCAGAGAGCAGCATAACCCGGCTACTATGCGGATAGACATCAATAATCTGTCCCATAATCCCCATGTCATCCAGTACGGTCTGACCGACTTTCAGCTTGTTATTGGAACCACGGTTGATCACGATGATATGGCGTAGCGGATCAGCATCGGTACCAATCACCTCAGCAATTTCCATACGTCCATCAAGAATCAGAGAAGTATCTAAAAGACCGCGCAAACGGGTATTTTCTGCAGAAAGCTCTGCAATTTTTTGTAGGCGAACTTGCGCCTGCAATAGCTCAGCCCGCATCGCGGTATTTTCACGACGCAGTTGTGCTTCAGATTTGGTTTGTTGATTCAGCCATTCTCGCGAGAGTACCGGATAGCTGGCCACGGCATAAATGGGATTATAGGCCGCGTACAAGACATCCCTTGCAGGTTGAACAACATGTGGCATGCGCCAGTCAAAGAACAGCACCACCAGACATGTTATCAGTGCAATGATAAAAGAGCGAAAAGATGGCGGTTGTCGAGAAAACAGATGTGCTTGCACCCGCCGAATCCTTGTCTTAGCCTACAAATAACATGTCATGATTTGGATTGTCGAAGAATTCGAGTACCTTACCACCACCACGAGTCACGCAAGACAGTGGATCTTCAGCAACCACAACAGGCAGACCTGTTTCTTTAGCAAGCAGCTTGTCCAGGTTACGCAGCAATGCACCACCACCGGTCAACACGATCCCGCGTTCAGCGATGTCAGAAGACAGTTCAGGAGGTGTTTGTTCCAATGCAGATTTCACAGCAGACACGATGTTTTGTAGTGGATCAGAGATCGCTTGAGTGACTTCATCCGAGTTCACCACAATCGCGCGAGGCACACCTTCAGCCAAGTTACGGCCACGAACTTCAATTTCCAGCGGTTTTGCACCTTCATCTGGAAGTGCCATGCCAACTTCTTTTTTGATCACTTCAGCTGTGGTTTCACCGATCACGCAACCATGTGCCTTACGTACGTAGTTGATGATCTGTTCATCAAATACATCACCGCCAATACGCAGCGAGTCTGCATATACACAGCCCTGCAATGAAATTACTGCAATCTCAGTTGTACCGCCGCCCACATCAACAACCATCGAACCACACGCCTGCTCAACCGGCATGCCTGCACCAATTGCAGCTGCCATCGGTTCTTCAATCAAACGTACTTCACGCGCGCCAGCGTTATACACGGCTTCACGGATCGCACGACGTTCAACCAGAGTAGATTTACATGGAACACACACCACAACACGTGGTGCAGGCGGGAATAAACGTTTTTCGTGAACCTTGCCGATGAACTGATTCAACATGGTTTCAGTGACTTCAAAGTCTGCAATCACACCATCTTTCATCGGGCGGATTGCTGAAATATTTGCCGGGGTACGACCAAGCATTTGTTTCGCGTCAAGACCTACGGCAGCAACAATTTTTTGTGAACCACTATGACGGATTGCTACAACCGTCGGTTCATTTAATATAATGCCTCGTCCTGGCGCATAAATAAGTGTATTTGCAGTACCTAAATCAATGGCTAGATCTGGCGAAAACAAGCCTATTAGTCGTTTTAGAATCACGGGGACGTTCTCAATTAAACTTTATATGGACGCAAGGTGGCAACTTTAACTAAATGTGATGCTTTGGACAAGTCAATCGCTTATCATAACGCATGATAATTTGATTTTTTTTTAATACTGATTAGGTAATGTTATGTCTACATCGGATGCACAGCATTCTGCAGATTTAAATGCAGAAACAGTTTCAGCGATTGCACACCTTGCACGATTATCTCTGAATGATACGCAATCTGCTGAATATGCTCAAAGTTTAAATAAAATTTTAGGCATGATGGAAACGCTGAAAGGCATCGATACTGACGGTGTTGAACCACTGAAAAGCCCTTTCGACCACCCACAGCCTTTACGTGAAGATGTCGTGTCGGAAAGCAATCATCGTGAGGAATACCAAGCAGTTGCACCTGCTGTACAGAACGGTTTGTATCTCGTCCCACGCGTGATTGAGTAATTACTACCCAGTTCATTCTTTTTATTAAATTAAACGTAAAGAATTATTTCCCATGACAGATTTACACCGCTTATCCATTCGTGAACTGACTGAAGGTTTGGCAAATGCTCAATTTTCATCCCGCGAATTGACTCAACACTATTTAAAACGCATCGAAAAAATTGATGCACAGGTCAAGGCTTATGTGACCGTGACTGCTGAACAGGCATTAGCTCAAGCTGATGCTGCCGATGCTGCAATCAAAGCCGGCAATGCCACTGCCCTGACTGGCGTGCCCATTGCGCATAAAGATATCTTCTGTACCCAAGGCATTAAAACCACTGCCGGTTCTAAAATGCTGGACAATTTTATCTCTCCTTACGACGCGACCGTTGTAGCGAAAGGTAAGGCTGCGGGCTTAGTCACACTTGGTAAAGTGAACATGGATGAATTTGCCATGGGTTCAACTTCCGAGTCTTCTTATTTTGGCGCGACCAAAAACCCTTGGGCACTAGATCACGTTCCAGGCGGTTCTTCAGGTGGTTCTGCTGCGGTTGTGGCTGCTGATCTAGCACCTTTTGCAACCGGTACGGATACCGGTGGTTCAATCCGTCAACCAGCATCTTTTTGTGGTCTGACTGGTCTAAAACCGACTTATGGCCGTGTATCACGTTTTGGTATGATCGCGTATGCATCATCTCTAGACCAAGGCGGCCCAATGGCACGTTCGGCTGAAGACTGTGCTTACCTGATGAATGTGATGGCCGGTCACGATGCTAAAGATTCAACATCAATAGACAAAGATGTTGATGACTACGTTGCTAACCTGAACGGTACTTCTGTAAAAGGTCTGCGCATTGGTATTCCAAAACAGTACTTCAATGTTGAAGGTCTGGATGCAGACGTGAAAGCACGCGTTGAAGAATCACTGAAAAAACTGGAAGAAATGGGCGCAACTCTGGTTGAGATTGATCTCAACATGACTGAAGCTTATGTTCTAACTTACTACCTGATCGCACCTGCAGAAGCATCTTCGAACCTGTCTCGTTATGACGGTGTGCGTTATGGCTACCGTTGTGAAGAGCCAAAAGATCTTCTCGATCTTTACAAACGTTCTCGTTCAGAAGGTTTTGGTGCTGAAGTTCAGCGTCGTATCCTGATTGGTACTTATGCCCTGTCTGCTGGTTATTACGATGCTTATTATGTGAAAGCACAGAAAGTACGTCGTTTAATCCAGCAAGATTTCTTAAAAGCATTTGAATCTGTAGACGTTATTGCTGCGCCTTCTGCACCAACTACTGCATACCGTATCGGTGCAAACCTGTCTCCGGTTGAAATGTACTTAGGTGACATCTACACCATCGCGATAAACCTTGCAGGTCTTCCTGCGATTAACGCGCCTGTTGGTTTTGACAAAGACAACTTGCCAGTTGGCTTACAGCTAATTGGTAACTACTGGTCAGAATCTCAATTGTTGTCTGTGGTACACCAGTATCAACAGGCAACCGATTGGCATACAAAACGCGCTGCAATTGCTGAGGAGAATGCATAATGGCTAAAAACGCTGCTAAACCAAAATCTAACCTGATTGACGGTTGGGAAGTCGTTATTGGTATCGAGATTCACACTCAGCTTGCGACTAAATCTAAAATCTTCTCTGGTTCATCAACTGAATTTGGTAATGATCCAAATACTCAGGCGAGCCTTGTAGACCTTGCGATGCCGGGCGTATTGCCAGTACTGAACAAAGAAGTCGTTGATCTTGCGATTCGCTTTGGTCTGGGGATCGATGCGTATATCGATCAGGCTTCTGTATTTGCACGTAAAAACTACTTCTACCCGGATTCTCCAAAAGGCTACCAGATCAGCCAGATGGATAACCCGATTGTAGGCTTGGGTCATATCGACATCCAGCTTGAAGATGGCACGGTTAAACGCATTGGCGTGACTCGTGCGCACCTTGAGGAAGATGCAGGTAAATCAATCCATGACCAGTTTGAAGGCATGTCAGGCATCGACTTGAACCGTGCCGGTACGCCGCTTCTAGAAATCGTATCTGAACCGGATATGCGTTCTGTTGAAGAAGCAGTTGCTTACATCAAGGCGATTCACACACTGGTACGCTGGTTAGGTATTTCTGACGGTAACATGGCAGAAGGTTCGTTCCGTGCCGACTGTAACGTGTCTTTACGTCGTCCAGGTCAACCGTTCGGTACACGTTGTGAATTGAAAAACCTGAACTCATTCCGTTTCATTGAGCAAGCGATCAATGTTGAGATTGAACGTCAAATGGAAATTCTGGAATGGGACGGCACGATTGATCAAGAAACGCGTCTGTTCGACCCTGTGAAGATGGAAACCCGTTCAATGCGTTCTAAAGAAGAAGCGAACGATTACCGCTACTTCCCAGATCCAGACTTGTTGCCTGTGGTGATTCCAGATGCTCAAATCGAAGCGATTAAAGCGCAAATGCCTGAGCTACCTGCTGCTCGTCGTGCGCGTTTCGTGGCTGACTTCGGTGTGACTGAGTACGATGCGCATGTATTGACGCTGACTCGTGAAATGTCAGAATTTTACGAAGAAGTCGTTAAGGCTGCTGGTGGCGCTGCACAAGGTAAGATTGCTGCAAACTGGGTGATGGGCGAATTCTCAGGTGCTCTAAACAAAGCTGGTCTAGACCTTGCTGATTCTCCTGTGTCGAGTGAGAAATTGGGTGGTATGATCGCGCGTATTGTCGATAACACCATTAGCGGTAAGATCGCGAAACAAGTGTTCGGCTTTATGTGGGAAGAAGGTAAAACTGCGGACGAGATTATTGCGGAAAAAGGCTTGAAACAGGAAACTGATACAGGCGCGATTGAAGCAATCATTAAGGAAGTTCTCGCTGCCAATGAGAAGATGGTTGAAGAGTATAAATCTGGTAAAGAGAAAGCTTTCAACGGTCTAGTTGGTCAAGTAATGAAAGCGTCACGTGGTAAGGCGAACCCTGCGCAAGTGAATGAATTGATGAAGAAATTGATTGGTTGATCTGATCTTTCTTTAAAAAAACCCGCTTTAGAGCGGGTTTTCTTTATAGTAAATTAGGTTGTACTTGTTTATTCCTTAACTCTATCAATCTAGATTTTAAATTAATTTTTTGATTGGCTTTTTCAATCGAGCCATCTGCCATATAACTAACCAATTTTTCTAGTTCTTCAGCATTTCTTACAGGTTGAAAAATAGCTAATTTATTAATAAAAACAGTAGATTTCTTATTCAAAGAAACCAATTCAATTACATTTTTTAAAGTTCCTGTACTTTTTGCATCCCAAAGCATCAAACCGTAAGATGCTGAAGCAATCATCGCCATATCTTTGGCTGTAAAAAATTTTTTAGTACCTTCTTGAAACTCACTTAATACCTGTTCTGTATTCCATCTACCAATATTATTTCGAAGTTGATTACCACTATAATAAACTGTCACATTTTCATAATTTTTATACGTAAGATATTCTTGTATTGACCTATCCACACCATCAGCATCACCAATGATAATTGGTAAATTTTCATTAATAATATTATCAATACGGCTTAAAAAATATGGATTGATATTTTTAATACTTAAAGAACCTGCAATAAAAACAGAAGTCATAAATTATTTCCATGTTAATGCCACAACATAAACTTTCTGGATACTGCTGCAGCCTTGTAAAGCCTTACATGCTTCTTCCATACTAGCACCACTGTCAAACAAATCATCAAGCAATAAAATATTTAAAGGGCCATTTTTTTCATTCGACAAAGATGGATGTGTTGAAAATTTATCTTTTAGAAGAGCAAGCTTTTCCTCCTTGGATGCTGCATTTTTCAAAGATTTTTCCAGCTTACCTTTTATTAAACCATTAGTCGCATATCCTACATTCATTTTCTCAGCTAATTTTTTAGCTAAAGCAAAAACTGGTTGGCGACTACGTGTTAAATCTGATGGCGGCATTGGAAAAATAAAATCAATTTTGTTTTCTATTTCATCCTTGATAACTTTATCTAAAGTATCCACTAATGGCTTAACTTGTCCGTAATCGCTTCTATATTTTAATAAGAAGACAGCCTTACCAACCTCTGTGTAAGTTGTATCAAATTTGGGTTTACCATTTGGCCATTCTCCAATATGAACACTTCCTAAAGTATGCTTATCTAAAACAAAACCTAAATTCCACGGCCCTTGAATCATTCGAATATTAGTTTTCAAAAAATTATCCTTTTTAATTGTAAAGTTATGATAATTTGGGGTAATTTTTTTAATTTCAACGAATAATTCAAATTATTAAATTAATTTTATTTATGACCATCAAAAAAGTATCCTCCATCGCTAAACTCGAAGACTTAGAACTTACCAAAGTTAGCTAATCCCTCTAAATCTCCCTTTAGAAAAGGGAGACTTTGTCATGTGATTAATTGGATACACGGTCTTCCCTCTCCTGAGCGAGTTTTAAAGCATTGCTTTTAAAACGAAGTGTAAGAAAGGATGAGGGCTAGAGAGAGGATTTAAAACATGCTATAAAATCAAAAACAAACCGAAGAAAAACAAAAAAAAATGCCAAATTACATTATCTTACTTAGCATTATCCTGATCATTC
Source organism: Acinetobacter sp. UBA1496 (assembly GCF_002324975.1). Classification (NCBI taxonomy): domain Bacteria; kingdom Pseudomonadati; phylum Pseudomonadota; class Gammaproteobacteria; order Moraxellales; family Moraxellaceae; genus Acinetobacter; species Acinetobacter sp. UBA1496. The sequence continues at coordinate 20,762 of NZ_DCRI01000029.1, forward strand.
TTGTATTCATCATTGGCGCATATCAGTCAAGAAGACGTAAATCCATCAAACCACGTACACTCACAGCCAGAGAAAGCAAAATTGCCAACCTTGCCGATGGTATCGAGCTAATTTTCACGCCAATTTTCTGTATCATTAAACTCATGATCGGGATATTCAAATCATAAAGCGGTTGTTAACGATTTTTTTGAATTTGATCATAAAATCGTGTCTGTCCCATATTGAAAATCACTCAACAGGAATACAATCTGCACATTCTCCCATCCCGCCCTTATCATGTCGAAAAATCTCGCTACGCTGATTGGCTTAAGTGCCATTTTACAGTGGTCGTCTATCGTGGGGTTACTCAAAAAAATCAGTTTTAGTATTGGACCTGACCTGGCTGTACTCATGATGTATAGCTTAAGCACCCTGCTCTTACTGGCTGTTTTTGGCGTTCCCAAACTCAAAACCATACCCAAATTTTATCTGCTGAGTGCAGCTGCATTATTTCTGGTGTATGAAATCTGCTTTGCCTATGCCGTAGCACTTGCACAAACTGCACAGCAAGCCATTGAAATTAGTTTAGTGAATTATCTGTGGCCCAGTATGACCATTGCCATGCTGATTTTATTTCATGAACTAAAATTTCACAGCTTAGTAGTGGTAGGGCTCAGTATTAGTCTGGCAGGTATTTTTTATATCCAGACGGGCAACGGCGATATTCATTTAGCAACCGTCATTCACAATATACAAGGCAATCCGACCAGTTATATATTGGCATTTATTGGGGCGAGTTTATGGTCGCTATATTGTGTATTTACCAAAAAATACAGCCAAGGACATAACCCGATCGTGTTCTTTTTCGCGATGGTAAGTGTGGTTCTCTGGAGCAAGACGCTGCTGTTAGATCCCGAACAACTACCACAACTTCTTAATATTGACTTGAATATCATGCTGTATATGTTACTGGTGTCAGTCGTAACTGGCTTGGGTTATGCAGCCTGGAATATCGGGATTAACCAGGGCAATATCGCGATGCTGGTCGCATTGTCTTATTTTAGCCCGATTTTTTCGTCTGTCATTTCCATGTGGGTGCTGAATACCAGTTTATCTCACACCTTTTGGATCGGCACGATGATGGTCACCTTAGGTTCATTTATTTGCTGGCTGTCGACCAACTGGGATGAAATTCGAGGTCGACTGTTTCCAGGCAAGCTTTATAAAACTTAAACCACGTTTTTGCGGTTTAAGTTTTATTGCATCTGCAATTAATTAACGGGTGAGGCCTAATCTATTCCACACGTCAGGTGTCAAAAACGTCGTGACCAATTTGCTCATATCGATATATTTGAGTACGCCACTTAGCTGACTTTTGATTTCCGGATTTTGCAGTATTTCCTCACCTGTAACCCGCCCAAGCTCCTGGAAACTTTCGCCCACTGCTTGTACTCCTTCAGCCTGAATGACCGCTTTGGTTTGGGTTGGACATTGCTCAACCAGAATCCGCTGTAAAACCGTTGCTAAATTTCTGTCGAGCGTTTCCTTTTGAGTTGCGGTTACATTGCTAAAAGCTTTCAGATCAGGATGATTACCCAATGCCACAAAGGTCCATTGCAAGACTGTGGTTTTATCAGTGGCTGTCGTCGATTTCATTAAACAGTCACTAAGCTGATCAACTGTTGGACCAGCTGTCGCAATCTGAGTTGCACCCAGTAATGCTGTAGTCATGAAGACTGCCCGAAGACCAGATAAAACTTTAAAACCCATAATCTTTCCTTTTTCACCCGTTCAAACTGCTTGAACAATGCAGTTTCTTTGTAGCATGTAAAAAATTAGAAAACCTGTAGAACTCTGTAACCTGAGAGATAAAAAAAAGTCCCGACATCAGTCAGGACTTTTGGAACCGAATGAGGAAATCAGACTTACCAGATTTTTACCCGTTTATCTTCTTCCAGATACATTGGATCTTCTTGCTTGACGCTAAAGGCTTCATAGAAAGGTTTCTGGTTAAGTAAGGTCGCACGGCCACGAATGGCTGCTGGTGAATGTGGATCTGTTTTTAACAGCTGTAATGCCAGTTCCGGACGAACTTTGGCACGCCATGCTTGCGTCCAGCCAATATAGAAACGCTGATCTCCAGTATATCCATCAATCACCGGTGCAGACTTGCCATTCAGTGACAGTTTATAAGCTTCATAGGCAATCGCCAGACCTGAGTTATCGGCAATATTTTCACCTAAGGTCAGTTCACCATTGACATGATAGCCCGGTATCGCTTCATAAGCATTATATTGCTCGACCAGAGCTTTGGTTTTTTCCTTGAACTTTTTATCGTCTTCTTCTGTCCACCAGTTTTTCATGTTGCCATCTGCATCAAAACGGCTGCCCTGATCATCAAAGCCATGACTGATTTCATGTCCAATTACTGCCCCGATTGCCCCATAGTTCACGGCATCATCGGCATTCATATCAAAGAATGGCGGCTGTAAAATCGCAGCAGGGAAAACAATTTCATTGCCCATCGGGTTGTAGTAAGCATTTACCGTTTGCGGCAGCATATGCCATTCTTCACGATCGACCGGTTTGCCCAGTTTATCCAGCGCGATGTCATAATTGAAACTGTTGGTACGACGCAGATTACCAATCAGGTCGCCATCTTTAATTTCCAGCTTGCTGTAGTCACGCCATTTATTTGGATAGCCGATTTTCACTCTAAAGTTTTTCAGCTTACGGTATGCCTGTGCTTTGGTTTCCGCGCCCATCCAGTCCAGTTTTTCCAGATTCTGTTCAAATGCCAGCAACAGGTTTTCTACCAGTTTTTCCATGCGCTGTTTCTGTTCAGGCTGGAAATGTTTTGCGACATAGACTTGTGCCAGACTTTCACCGAGTACCGCATTGGTCATATCAACCCCACGTTTCCAGCGTGCCCGTTGCTCGGTCACACCGCGTAAGGTTTTGCTGTACATTTCAAAGTTTGCATCAGCAAATTCCTGACTTAAGTAAGGTGCAGCACCATCAATCAGATGGAATTTGAAATAGGTTTGCCATACATCGAGGGGTGTGCTGCTTAAAATCTTGTTTAAATCTTCAAAATAACTTTTTTGCGCCACAATTACGGTTTTGGTTTTTTTGTCTAAACCCGTCGCTTTAAAATAGGTTTTCCAGTCAAATTCTGGCACCAGGCTTTTGACGTCTTTTAATGTATAGACGTTATACATTTTTTCGAGATTACGGTTCTGCACGTTATCCCACTGAATTTTGGCAATTTCAGTTTCTAACTTCAGAATAGATTGTGCATGTGCAGCCGCTTCTGCCTCTGTTTCACCCGATAGCGTCAACAGCTTAGCAATGTGTTTAACATAAGTTTCACGGGCACTTTTCAGTTTTTCATCGTCTTTTAAATAGTAATCACGATCCGGTAAACCTAAACCACTTTGACCCAAAAACACCGCCATTTGATCAGACTTTTTCAAGTCAGGCATCACGCCAAACTCAAAAGGCGTGCTGACACGGTTTTTTGCATAGTCTGCAAGCAACAAAGTAAAATCTTTCTTGCTTTTCATGGCCTCAATTTTGGCGATATCTGCTTTTAGCGGCTGGATACCTTTTGCATTTAAAGTTTCCGTGTCCATAAAGCTGGCATACAAGCTCCCCACTTTCTGCTCATTGCTGCCATATTCCGATTTGGTTTTCGCCAGCTCTTCTACAATGTCATGTAATTGCTGGGTCGAATTTTCACGCAAAATTGTGAATGCACCCCAGTTTGGCATATCAGCTGGAATTTCCTCATGCTCTAACCAGTGCCCGTTTACATGCTGATAGAAGTCCTGTTGTGGTGCGATTTTTTTATCAAAATGTTGAAGATGAATCCCCGAGCCAAGTGCTGCAATAGCGGTTTGATCTGAAGCATAATTTGCAGAGGAAACGGCTAATAAAGCACTTACCAATGCGGTTTTTAGAAAAATTTTCAAAGCTTGCTATCCTCGCGCTTCACTGCGCAGTTGAATTTATCAATACGTGTTGACCTAATAATCAAACACTTAAATCTTTACAAGCAGCATATATGCCAATTTTTAAACTGGTCTTGGCTCTGCCTGCTGGTCGTTTAGATAAAAAAATAGGCCTGTCTCTTTTCAGATAAACAGACCTGTTTTTTAAAACCTGTTACCAGATGGAGATTCGTTTTTCAGATGATAAATACATCTTGTCCCCTTCTTTAATCTCAAAAGCTTCATAGAAACTTTGCTGATTACGGACAGCGCCATTGCCACGTACATGACCTGGTGCATGGCTGGCAAGGTTTAGGCTATTTAACAGATATTCAGGATTACTTTTACTACGCCAGACTTGTGCCCAGCCTATATAAAAACGCTGATCTCCACTAAAGCCATCAATGACAGGTGCTGGCTGACCCTTGAGCGATAACTTGTAAGCCATATGAGCGATCCCTAAGCCCAAGTTGTCAGAGATATTTTCACTTTTATTTAATTCCGCATTCACCTTATGCCCTGGGAGAGCTTCGTATTGTTTATATTGCTCGACTAAGGCTTTGGTGCGTTCATTGAATTTTTTACGGTCGCGCTCGTTCCAGGTTTCTTCACCCTTGCCTTTGGCATCAAAGCGGCTTCCTCTGTCGTCAAAACCATGACTAATTTCATGTGCGATAACAGCCCCTATAGCACCATAATTCACTGCAGGATCATGACTATCATCATAATAAAATGGCGCCTGCCAGATGGCCGCAGGTAATACGATTTCATTGAGCTTGAGGTTATAGTAAGCATTGGCTGTTTGTGGCGACATGTGCCAGGCTTCTGGATCAATCGGCTCTCCCACCTGATCCAGTTCACGCTGGTAATTGAACAGCCGGGTCCGCTGAATATTACCAATCAGATCATCTTTACGAATCTCTAGGGCTGAATAATCCCGCCATGTTTTCGGATAGCCGATTTTAATATTGATGCTGTCCAGCTTATGCCGTACTTGTTTTTTAGTGTCCGAACCCATCCAGTCTGCCTGATCCAGTTTCAGATGAAAGGCTTTACGGACGTTTTCCACCATTTCCAGCATGGCCGGGCGCTGGCTTTCATTAAAGTGCTTTTCTACATAGAGCTTGCCAAGCACATTACCTAAAATACCGTTAGTGAGTTCCAGAGCGGACTCTTTCCGTGGAGAACGTGCTTGTACACCCTCTAGCGTTTTTTCATAAAATTCAAAATGATGATTTTGAAAAACTTCTGTTAAAAATGGTGAATAACTATTGATCAGGTTGAATTTCAAATAGGTTTGCCAGGTTTCAATTGGAACGACCTTCCATAACTGATCCAGCTGACGCAAATAATTAATCTGCGAGATCGCAACCTCTTTTCTTGCACCTTTTAAGCCCAGTTCTGAGAAATAATTCATCCAGTCAAAAGAAGGCATATAGTTAATGATATTTTTAGTCTCAACGAGATAGGTTCTCACCTCATCATTACGTAGCTCTACAGCGGACCAGCTAATTTTTGCCAATGCCTTTTCCAAAGCCAAGATAGTGCGAGCATCTTCAATCGGCTTAGGCTGACCGGCAAAATTCAGGGTATTGGCGATATAAAGCAGATAAGTATTGCGAATTTCCTGTTGTCGAGGCTGCTCACTCAGGTAAAAATCACGATCAGGCATCCCCAAGCCACCTTGCCCTACATACATCATAGCCTTGGAAGAAGCTTTACGGTCCTGATAAAAACGGGTAGAGAAAGGCAAATTCAGATTGATTTTTTCCGCATAGGCAAAAAACTCTGCCAGATCTTTTTTGGTCTTGATACTTTCAATCCGCTGCAGGTCTTGTTGCAATGCCTCAAGCCCAAGTTGTTCCAGCCGATCGGTATCCATATAACTGGCATAGAGATCTGCGACCTTTTGTTCATTGCTACCTTGCGGATACTGTTTTTTAGCCAGCTCATTAAAAATGTCAAATAACTGCTGGGTTGATTTCATACTCACTTCAGCAAATGCACCCGACAATGCCTGATCTTCTGGAATCTTTGCGGTTTTCAGCCAGTTTCCATTCACGAATTGATAAAAATCCTGCTTTGGATCAACCGTCCGATCAATCGCATTCAGATCAATTGCCGATTTTAATGAAGTTGTACTCACTGCATAACTCACAGACGAATGTAGAAATGCACCCACAAGAATCAAATGACTTAAAATACGTTTTCTCAAGCGATAAATCTCATTATTGTGTATGTTAAAAATCAATTAGTTTTTCTTACTCAGTCCATAAGCACAAAACTGATAATTTTTAAGCAAAAGATATACCAATAATTTCTAGAATATGCCGTTGAATTAGCTTGTATTTAACAGGAGATATAGAAGAGAAAATCTGAGATGGCGATGGGAGATTCACTGTGAAATAAGGTTCGATTTGCAACCTAATACTAATTAATAGTTATTCCTATCAATAGGATAACTATTTATCTTCTATCATTGGTATTCGAAAGAAAAATATTACTTTTAAGTTCGCCTATGCTTAAGAAATACCTTTTTCAATATCACCAATCCTTAAAGTAGATGACTTTTCATGTGCATCTACTCTGCTAAATAAATGATCAAACTGCATGTGAAAATAATAGACTTATTTTAACTGTCTCAACTTATTCTTCGCCCCAGTATGGTTATAGTTGGTGGCCAGATTCTGCAGTACTCGTTTAGCCTGAACCTTGGAATTTGGAATACGGTTAGCATAGACTGGAATACTGCTTAAACAGCGTGCCACTAACATACCTGATTCAGTATAGACACGTGTTCCTTCTGTACCCTGTAATTTGCCATAGTTATAGGTACGCTGGGCATTATTGCAGGCATTGTTCAGGTTCTTACCGCTATTGATATCACGACGTGCAGCTACATACAATTTCATCTGTTGCTGTTGTGGCGTTTCGATACTAGTTGTACGAGCAGCAGGGACAGCAACCACTGTCGGTTCAACAGCAGGTATTTTTATTTCTTTCTTATCGGCTTCTTTTTTATCTAATTCCTTTTTCTCATCTTTGACTGAGGTTTTGGCTGCATTCTTGTCGGGTAGTCAGACGCA
>NZ_DCRI01000053.1:0-36456 GCF_002324975.1 Acinetobacter sp. UBA1496
AATGTCAACAGACCCTATTTTTAATTTAAAAAAATAATAACTGCAATATTTATTTAAACTTACTTTTCGTCAGTTAATTACTTATACGCACATTTAAAATGCCTAAAAGGCTGTGAGCTAATCACCAGCCTGAAAATTGAAAAATTATTGCGCCCGATGTGGCTATTTTTTGCTATGATGAGGGGTGCTTTATTTTCACACAATGAAATCAACGATTTAGTCGTGTATTCCCTAGACTTGCAACAAGTCCCGATAAAGCTCAATCTGGATCACTTTAGCACAGTTAAGTGCAATAATTTCAATAGGTTAAGCTCATGCTTCTAATGATCGACAACTATGACTCCTTTACTTATAACATCGTCCAGTATTTTGGCGAACTGAATCAAGAAGTAAAAGTAGTCCGCAATGATGCCGTGACATTGGAGGATATTGAGCGATGGCAACCCAAGTATCTGGTGATTGGCCCTGGTCCATGTTCGCCAAGTGAAGCTGGAATTTCGATTCCTGCCATTCAGCATTTTGGTGGCAAGATTCCCCTGCTCGGTGTTTGTCTGGGGCATCAAAGTATTGGTCAGGCTTTTGGTGGCGATATTATTCGTGCCAAACGCGTCATGCATGGGCGTTTGTCTGATATGTATCACAGTGATAAAGGTATTTTCAGCAATCTGCCAAATCCTTTTTCTGCGACGCGTTACCACTCGCTGGTGATTGATCAGGCCACTTTGCCAGAATGCCTGGAAGTGACCTGCTGGACCAATGAAGAAGATGGCTCTATGGAAGAGATCATGGGGGTTAAACATAAGACACTACCGATTGAAGGTGTGCAGTTCCATCCGGAATCAATCCTGAGCCAGCATGGTCATCAGATATTTAAAAACTTTCTTGAAATTTACGCATAATGGGTAAAACGCAAGTCATGAATATTCAACAAGCTTTAAGCAATATTACTAAAAACATTCACCTGACTCAGGAACAAATGGAAGACGTGATGCACACCATTATGTCTGGCGAAGCAACCGATGCCCAGATTGGTGCTCTGCTCATGGGTCTACGCCTGAAAGGTGAAAGTATTGACGAGATTACCGCTGCAGCACGTGTCATGCGTGAACTCGCAACCAAAATCGATGTCAGTGATGTCCCTCATCTGGTGGATATCGTCGGTACAGGCGGTGATGGACAAAACCTGTTTAATGTATCTACCGCTTCAGCCTTTGTAATTGCAGCAGCTGGTGCAACCATTGCCAAACATGGTAACCGTGGTGTTTCTACCAAATCAGGCTCTTCTGACCTACTGGAACAGGCAGGCATTAATCTTGATTTGAATATGCAGCAAACCGAACGCTGTATCCGTGATATTGGGGTTGGCTTCCTGTTCGCGCCTAACCATCACAAAGCCATGAAATATGCGATTGGTCCACGTAAAGAACTGGGTATTCGTAGTATTTTCAACCTGCTCGGCCCGCTTACGAATCCGGCCGGTGTAAAACGTTTGGTCATCGGCGTATTTTCTAATGAACTTTGCCGTCCAATTGCAGAAGTGATGAAACAGCTCGGTGCTGAACATGTGATGGTCGTACATTCACGTGATGGTTTAGATGAAATCAGTCTGGCTTCTTCTACCCATGTGGCTGAGCTGAAAAACGGTGAAATCACTGAATGGGAAATCATTCCTGAACAGGTCGATATTGAATCGCAAACCTTAACTGGTTTAATTATTGAAAGCTCAGCAGAAAGTCTGGCTCTGATTAAAGATGCCTTAGGCAAAATGAAATCTGAGATCGGTCATAAGGCTGCTAATATGATTGCCCTAAATGCCGGTGCTGGTATTTATGTATCAGGCCTGACTTCAAGCTATAAGCAAGGTGTGGCATTGGCACACGATATTATTTATGGTGGCCAGGCACTGGAAAAAATGAGCGTGCTGTCTGAATTCACCAAAACCATCAAACAATATGAAGCTTAATACGGTCAGGAATTTGAATCATGGTTGATATTGCAAATACAATTTTGGGTAAAATTGTTAATCGTAAGAAAGAAGAGTTCGCTCTTCGTTTGAAGCAGAAAAGCTATAAGGATATCGAAGAACTGGCACAAGGTGGGACACCAGTCCGTGGCTTTGCCCAATCCTTAATGTCTAAACGCCCAGGTGTAATCGCTGAAATTAAAAAGGCTTCTCCGTCCAAAGGCGTGATTCGTGAAAACTTCAATCCTGCAGAAATTGCGGCGCAATATCAGGATGCCGGCGCTGCCTGTTTATCTGTACTAACTGATGTGGATTTTTTTCAGGGTGCTGATGAAAATATTCAGATCGCCCGTTCGCACTGTGACTTGCCTGCGTTGCGTAAAGACTTCCTGATCGATCCTTATGGCGTGATTGAAGCGCGTGCACTACATGCAGACTGTATCTTGCTGATCGTGGCCTGTCTGTCTGATCAGCAGTTAGAGGAAATGTCTAAAACCGCATTTGAGCATAATCTGGATGTACTGGTTGAAGTGCATGATGAAGAAGAATTAGGACGTGCTTTAAAACTTTCTGATCGTTGTCTGCTGGGTGTGAATAACCGTAATTTAAAAACTTTTGATGTCGACCTGAATACATCATTACGTCTGAAAAAACTACTGGATCCTTCACGCCTGCTGGTCACTGAAAGCGGTATCGCAACCCCTGCTGATGTTGCGATGATGCAGGAACATGATATTCATGCTTTCCTGGTCGGTGAAAGTTTCATGAAACAGCCACGCCCAGATCATGCTTTCCGTGATTTATTCGGTGAGCCTGAATCGGTTTAAAATATTAAGTATAAAAAAGCCCCATCTCAGCATGGGGCTTTTTTTATTTCCATTAACCAATTCATTTAATACTGAGTTGAATGATCAAAATAAGAGATTAATTTTTCAAATTCTGGAAGTTCAGAATAGTACTCATCCGCCTTGATTTCATCTGCCCAATCTACTTTAGAGTTCAGACAAAAACTCAGTCCGTGCTGAATTTTGGGTACTTGATCCAGAAGCCCTAAAGGAATTCAGATCAATGCAATTGTACCTACCTGATTCGGTACAGGCGAGCCACAGTGTTGACAAAAATAAGAACGAAATCCGGTCTCTTTTTGATAACAGGAAATTGAAGCGTGTCCTGAGGTCCTTTCAAAATATTGCTGATGAACTAAAGTTGTGCATTCGCGGCCGTACCACTCTGTTTACGACATAAACTGCAGTGACAATGATACATGGTCTGAATATTCGTATTTATTTTGAACTGGACATTGCCACACAAACAACTGCCTGAATAACTCATTTTTTATTTCCAGGTTTGATTGATTTATATTCAAAAAGAGATGTTCCATCGAAACAACTATTAAAATGATAAAAAGAGAAGATTCATGAATTATTTTCTATTTAAAGTTCATTAAGCTATTCAATATTAGAAAACAACCCAGAAATTAAAGCTGGGTTTAGGATATGTTGTATTTAGTGCAATTCATTTCTCCTTTCAGTCATTTAAGACTATAATTTAATAGAATTCAGTATCTCCCCCGTTTCCAGATTATGAGCAAACACGATTCTTCGCTTTCTAAAGATCAGTACAATTTACTGAAAGATCTTAAAAAGCAAATTAGTCATCCTCAGCCTAAGGCTGAACCTGTTGCCCCTGTCGTGAAAACAGCGGAGCAGGAACAGGCGGAAGACCTCGATCTATTTCGCAAGCAGATGCAAGGCGTACAAAAAATTGATGCCAGCAATATTGCGAAAATTGAAAAATCTCCCAAGAAAAAGGTCGATGCACAAACTCTGGCCAAGCGTGCGGCTGCCGAAGGTCCCATGCATACCGATGAAACCGTGCTGTCTGATACTCAAGCTATGCTCAATCCGGTTGGCAGTCAGGCGAGCTTAAGCTACCGCATTGCGACCTTGCAGCATAAGGTTTTTGAAGATCTGAAAGCGGGAAATCTGCGTTGGTTCGAAGCTGTCGACCTGCATGGTTGTACGGTCGAAGAAGCACGTCAGGCTGTGCTTCAGATTATCCAGATCGCCAAAGATGAAAACCAGAACGTGATCAAGATTGTACATGGCAAAGGGCCTGAAGCGATCTTAAAAACTTATGTCAACGGCTGGTTACGTCAGCACCGTGATGTTCTGGCCTTTGTCAGTGCTCCTGAAAAACAGGGTGGCACTGGTGCAGTTTTAGTTTTGCTAAAACGTGCAGAAAAAAATCCAAAGTTTAAACAGTAAGCGGATTTACCCCCAAAACAAGGCATTGTAAAAGATTTCTGCTACAATGCCGTCCTTGTTCATTCTCAGTTTAAGTGAATACGTCATATGACTATGCAGCAATCTTACGCAAACATTCTTACTGCCGTTGGTGAAGATCTCAATCGCCCTGGTCTCAAAGATACGCCCGTGCGTGCTGCGAAAGCGTTTTCGTATTTAACCTCAGGGTATAGCCAGACTCTGGAAGAAGTGACCAATAGTGCGGTTTTTCCATCAGATAACCGTGAAATGGTTTTAGTGAAAAATATCGAATTTTATTCACTCTGCGAACACCATTTATTGCCATTTTATGGCCGTGTACATATTGCCTATTTACCTGAAGGCAAAGTATTGGGGCTGTCTAAATTTGCACGTATTACTGAAATGTTTGCACGTCGTTTGCAGATTCAGGAAAATCTGACCCAGCAAATCGCAGAAGCGGTTGCTGAAGTCACCAATGCACGTGGTGTGGCCGTGATGATTGATTCAGCACATATGTGTATGATGATGCGTGGTGTTGGCAAACAGGAATCAACAACGCGTACGGTGTCATTTATCGGTGACTTTAAAACCGATAAAGAAGTCCGCCGTGAGTTTTTAGGCGCTGTACCAGAAAGTTATTAATATAGATTCATAAATGAAAGCCTCAATTGATATTGGGGCTTTTTTACACGATGAGGTTATGAAAATGTCATCTATTTGGATTGCGGGTCGAGGTTTAGGTCAGGCTGAAGAAAGTATCGATTATCCACGTCCAGACCGGCTGGTTAAAGGTAATCCTAAACGCTTGACCCAGAGTGCCTATCAACATCCCAATATGGATTGCGGGATCTGGCAATGTGAAGTGGGTGCCTGGAATATCGTATTCGCTGAAAATAAACAGGAATTCTTTCAGATAATCGAAGGGATCGTCCGTTTACATGATGCTCAAGGACAATCCTTTGTTGAAATCAAGGCAGGTGAAGCTGGCATTATTCCACCCGGTTTTGTTGGCACTTTTGAAGTGGTTAAAGCCGTTAAAAAATATTATGTCGTGGTAGAAAGTTAAAACATAAGTACGAGTTTAATATCTTCATCAGTTAAGGAATTTTGCGATCAATTCCTTAACTTTTCTACGTATTCACTCAATTTCTTAAAATTTAATTCCTACATTCTTTTCAAAAATTTATCTTATTAACTTAGTTTCCTTCCTTTAAAAAATAAACAGATTGATGCTGCATAATTAATTTCCTGACTACATTTCCTGCCATGTTTAAATACAGACCTTTTGTTTAGAAGTCTGCATGATCCAAGTATATAAATTCTGGAAACAGCCATGAGTAAAAAGCAGCTTGATCCGCCTAAACGCCCTTCACGTGTTCATTCAAATAGTTTTGACTATAGTCTGGATTTTAAGAAAATTGATTTCCGTAAACGTCCGGACTTATACCGGATTGGACGCGGTGAGCAAGGCGTGCTTTTAGTAGAACCTTATAAGTCGGAAATCCTGCCCCACTGGCGTTTTGCAGATGCTGAAAAAGCCCAAGTCAGTAGTGAAAAAATTTATGCTCTATTTCTGGAATATTTAAAACAGGAAGATTTTGTCGGGGCCGATATGGCACGCAAGTTTTTACAAATGGGTTATACCCGCGCCCGACGTTATGCCAATCACAAAGGCGGCAAAAAATACGATGGTCCAGTTCCAGATGATAAAAAAGGCTTAAGCGGTGCACATGGGCGTGAGGAATTGCCGCGCAGTTCTGAAGATCCGGTTAAAGCTGCTGCAGCCAAAATATTTAAACAAAAATGGGATGAAGCCAAAATCCATCCCGAATATGTGCGGCAAAAACAGCAATTCCAAGCTGCGATTCAGCAGCAAGCTTTAAATTAAACAGACGCTTTTTGTGCGCCCTGAATTTGAGAAGGTTGCGCCAGATAGACCCGGTTACGCCCCGTATTTTTAGCCATATACAATGCAGCATCTGCGGCATCCAGAAATCTTTGGTAATCCGGATGACCATCAAATAACGCACAGCCAATACTAACTGTGAGTCTGAATTGCTGTCCTTGAGCCGTATTGATCAAGCCATGCTCTACATATTTACGGATATTTTCAGCAATGTTCAGCGCGCGTCTTTCATCGGAATCGACCAGCAGCAGCAGGAATTCCTCACCACCGACACGGAAGGCGTAGTCACTACCCTGAATATATTTCTGTAAGGCATCCGCAATAAATTTTAAGGCCAGATCACCAGCTGCATGACCATATTTATCATTAATGGCTTTGAAGAAATCGGCATCAATCGCTAGCAAGGATAATGGTGTCTGGTTATCACGAGAGAAATTGATTTCACGTGAAATAATGGTATTTAAATAACGGCGATTCAATAACTGGGTTAACGAGTCATTTCCTGATTCGATGTAATCTGCAACCTGGAATAATTGATCGACCAGGTGCTGTATTTCACGGTTTAAATCACGAATACTTTGAATCAGATTCAGCATCTGATCTTTTTCAGTACATTCCAGCACTGCCTGATTCAACGTATCGATCTGATAAATTCGCTCGATAATTAAATCGACCTGATCAGAACCGGTAAAGGCATAAGACGCTTTATGAATAAACCATAAGCCAAATTCTGACTTGGACAGTATTTGATGTCTAATGCCTGTAGTGCCAGAAAAGACCTTGAACATCAGCTCATTTTCCCAATCCAGCAATGAACTGCGCTGCTTATCTTTTTGTACCGCGACATCCTGCATTGCAGAAAATACCCGGTAACTGTGCTTCATTTCCTGATTCTGGACTGATTTTGCCTCATAGGAACGACACATAATTTCTGTGGCAAATCCCATGATTTGTACAATATAGCTACAGGTAGTAAGCATGTTCGGCTGCGGATTTAAACTCAGCAATTCAAACATTTTGCGCTGAATTTCTCGTACACCGCGCATAATCAGCCAGGATGGAATCCCAACGCGTGCATGCACATGTCCAACGATATTCTGTTTTTGCACGGCTTCTGCATAACGCTTATTCAGCGCCACACTGAAACTTTCTGAAAGCCATTGATGTAAAGTATCGCGTAAACGCTGCTGAATCAGCTCATCAGTAAAATATTGAGAAGCTTCTTCTTCCAGAAGCATATTTTTATAGAATTCTTCTACCAGTACCGACGAGTGGTCTTGAATAAACTGAAATGCGTGTAGCAAATCATCCGATGAATAATTTTGACAGATCTGCTTCCACTGCTCCGCCAGCATAGCCATACACTCATTATTCATATAACTTTTCCCGATACTTTGCGATTCTCAGTGATATTATGTGAAAAATACAACAATATTCAGGCATTTTAACCCAATTACTGAATACAATCTTTGATAATATCGGTAGAAGTCTCCGAACATGAATTTATTTTAAACATTCAAATATAAGTCATTTGATCTATAAACTTCATTTACTCAATATTCGAGGGTATGTTAGCCAAATTAAAAATAATGGACTAAGCCCAGACTCCATTTTTCCCAGTCTTTCGAGTCCTGTTGCTGATATTCCCAGCTCGCCCGAATGGCATTTTGTGTATTCCATGCATATTGCAGCTGGCTTTTTAATTTCAGCTGCCACTGATGGGAGTCTTCCCAATACGGTAATTCCACCTGTACTAGGCTATTGATCTGATCCGTCCAGATATTCTGACAACCCACCGTTGGCCCCATACCGATACGCCATCCTTTGTCTAGCGCTTTTCCGGCCTGTACATGATTTTGTAGCTGCACATAGCAGAGATGTTCACGTGCTTCATTTGCCCAGCTATAGCCACCCTGAACCTGAAAATTGGCTACACCATGCTGTTGCTCGGTACTAAACTGGCCCTGCTGATCCAGTGCTTCCTGTTTCCAACCTAAATTAAAGCCCCAAGATAACGGCGCTTTAAATGCATTAATTGGGTTATAGGAATTTACTGTCAGTAGATCCAGGTGCTCCAGCTTCACGCGGTCATCACGGTATTGCAATGCACCATCCAGGAATAATAATTGGGTTCCTGTACGCAGCCCGCCTAGCGGATCCATAAGGTCATGATAAGCCTGACGATGACCAAGCTGCACAAAAGTCTCACCCTGTACTTGCCCAGTTTCAAGAACGATATTTCGGGCATGATGGCTTTGAACCGGATCTATTTTTGGAGGCTCTGGCTGCTGACGCTGTTTGTCTATCGCCAACTGACTTCTTAGGCCCAATAATTTGCGAAAGCGTGGCTGGGCAAAAGACTCATCTACTTCTTGACGAAGAAAATCCAGATATAAATGGTCGTAGGCCATTTCCAGAATCTTGGCCTGATCTTCAGCCGGATAATTTTGCAACATGGCTTCCATTTCAGAAGTTTCTGCATACCCTACCTGATGTGCAGTTTTTGCCAAGGATTTGCCATGTTGCTGGGCTTGAGCCAGCAATTGAGTTTCCAGGGCCGGACGGTAAGTCTTCTTCCTGATCAGTCCCTGCTGTTCCACAACTTTTAAAGTTTCGACCGGAATCGCGGCGGTATCGAATTGCTGCTGCAAGTTCAGTTCAGGACGCACCAGATCAAAAAGCCCTAGTAGACGATAGGCACAGTTATCATTAATGAAATAATAAGGGAAACTTACCTGCTGCATTTCCCAGAGATGCTTCACCAAAAATCCGGTTTCTTCAGGCGTCAGATTAAGTTCATATTCCCATAAATCACGGCTTTCAAAGTCACCATATTCCTTGACTTTTCGGTAATACGGCATCAAGGAATATTCACCCGGATATTGGCCGGTCAGCCCTTTCCAGGCAAAGGACCAGTTATCATTGCTGTCAACTGTAGCAGCATAATTGACTGCATAAGACACCAGATTCAGTTGCTGCTGGTCTTTCGGGTCCAGACGCAGCAAAGTATGACCAAACATGGAGCTGGGATTACCCATATAATCGGTGGCATAAATCAGGGTCGCCTGATAAGGCTTGACTTCATTCATCCAGCGATCAAAATCCGGGCAACTCGCTTCAGGCAGTTGCTGTTCAGAAATATTCAGCTGTTGCATTAACCACTGGCTACGTGCCGGGAATTTACATCGTACAGACTGATTGGGTTCTGCGGGCTCAAACAATGCCTGTATATTTTGCTCCAATTCAAGTTGCAGGTCTGTCTTGCCCTGCTTTGCCAGAAAATAGCCTGCATAACTGACTTCACTTTTTCCTTCAGCATTGGCATACATCAAACGCTGCCAGGTCGAAGTCTGGTGCAATTTTTTTTGTGTGGCTTGTTCTAGATAAGCTTGAATATCTGGAGAAATTTCGGACGCAAAACTCAGGGGACTCCACAGCAAGGCTGAGAGCAAAAAAGCATATTTCATTCAGTCTACGGTTCTTTTCAATTTTTATTTATAAGAAAACCCTGCCAGGACAGCAGGGTTTTTACAGCGATACTTAGATATAAGCTTTTAATACTTCATCTTTAGCCATGACTGTTTGTAGAGTACTTAACACTTGTAAAGTATTCTGGTTTTCTTCTGAATAGATTTCAGAAAAATTCTGCTTAGATACAGTGAAGAAACGTGCTTTGTCTTCTGCCTTGATATTTAGCAGTTCAGCCAGTACATTCAGGCTTTCACCTTCACCTACGGCCATATCACGTGCCAATGCTTCGGCATTTTCATTGGTAAAAGTCACAACTTGAGCCGTCACTGTACCGCCCTGGCTACATCCTAAAGTACCGAAAGTAATACCTAGCCACTGGTTAGTAAACAGCACGTTTGTTGTACCTGCAAGCAGCTTAGGAATAATGCCTGACTGGCCTGCCCATACCTGGCTACCAATACCACAACCTACATCTCTATCCGCCATCGCCATACCAGAACCCGTTGCCACTACCACAGCGAGCATAATCTTTTTTAACATACTTATTCTCCGGTTATTCTCATGCATCTTTTGTTATTACGCTAATGATGTAATCTTCATTACACATTCAGGAGAGTAGCGGGAAGTCTAATTTGGCGCAATGAAAAAATGTCCAATTTACATAAACATAAACAGAATAGTTTTACCGGGTTTTTAGGCTCCAGTTACCTTGAGAATTACGCTGTCCTAAAATCTTTAATACCAGCACCAGACTGAGCAATAAAAGTAAATACCAGGAACCGAGCTTGCCCCAACCGACCATATGCCATTTTTCTACCTGGCTTGGATATAGCCAGATCTGATAAAAAGTACTGATGTTCTCAGCCACCCAGATAATAAAGGCCAAAATCAACAGGACAGGTAACATCGGCAGCTGAAAAGCATGTTGATTCAACTGAAATCGGATTCTGGTTTTCCAGAACATCACTACACTCCAGACAAATAACAGCAAGCGATAGTCCGGAATGAAGAATTTGCTCATGAAGTTGATGTAGGACAAGACTGCCAAAGCCAGCATATGGCTAAAGCGCGGCAATTTTTCAAATGAGACTTGGTATAAGCGTAAGGAACGTGCAAAAAAACTGCCGACAGCCGAATACATAAAACCGGCAAATAAGGGCACAGTCAGTATTTTAAAAATTGCAGGTTGCGGATATTGCCAGGATGCAATCGCCGGATGGGTCAGGAAAATTTCCATGACCATCGCCATGATATGGAATAAGGCAATTACTTTGGCTTCGGCCCAGGATTCTAATTTGGTATAGAGCAATACTACCTGAATCAGTAAAGCGAAAAATAATAAATAGTCATAGCGGTAGAAACCGTAAAACAGTTCACTACCCATAGATGCGGTTTGTGCAAAAGCAAGCAGGAGCAGAATCCCAAATAAGGCAGCCGAAGCTGCCTTATAGGTAAATTCAAACCCTGATTTAAAAAAGTCGATCAACGTTTACATCCTAAAGATATTTAGCGCTGTACTCATGTACGGTATCAATAAATACTTTAGGATTGGCTGGATCCACCCACTGGGTAATGCCATGACCTAAGTTGGCTACATAACCGGTTGTTTCACCATTGGCATAGGCATCATCCAGCATCAACTTGGTCGCTTTAGCAATCGCGTCCGGAGTGCCATATAAAGTTGCCGGATCAAGGTTGCCTTGTAACGCAGCACGACCTGCAACAGTCTGGCGTGCAACATTGAGCGGTGTGGTCCAGTCCAGGCCAAAGGCATCTGCACCGGTCGCAACCATTGGCTCTAGCCATTGACCACCACCTTTAGTAAACAGAATCACTGGAATCTTGCGGCCATCTTTTTCACGCTGCAAACCTGCCACGATTTTTTGCATATAATTAAGTGAAAATTCAATATATTCACGATGAGCAAGTGCTCCGCCCCAGCTATCAAAAATCTGCACTGCCTGAGCACCGGCATCAATCTGTGCATTCAGATATTCAGTCACGGCATCTGCTAAACGCTCTAATAAAGCATGCAGAACTTCTGGCTGTGCGTACATCATGTTTTTAGTGAAGCGGAAGTCTTTGCTCGAACCCCCTTCAACCATATACGTTGCCAAGGTCCACGGGCTGCCGGAGAAGCCGATCAATGGTACTTGCCCACCCAAAGCGGAACGAATGGTCGATACTGCATTCATTACATAATCAAGGTCAGACTTGGCATTAAATTTGGGTAAATTAGCCACATCCTGTTCAGTCCGCACAGTTTTGTGGAACTTTGGACCTTCACCTGCTTCAAAATACAGGCCCAGACCTAAAGCATCCGGAACAGTCAGAATATCCGAAAATAAAATAGCCGCATCCAGCTCATAACGGCGTAAAGGCTGCAAAGTCACTTCACAGGCAAATTCAGTATTTTTGCAAAGAGAAAGGAAATCCCCTGCTTTGGCACGTGTTTCTCGATATTCTGGTAAATAACGGCCTGCCTGACGCATCATCCATACAGGGGTAGTATCTACAGGTTCACGTAACAATGCGCGCAGAAAACGATCATTTTTTAAGGTCGTCATTCACTTTCCTATCTATCTTTGATATTGCTCACATCATAACAAAATGACTGCATTTTGAATAACTTCTCATGACTTTAAAAACCGATCATGTTAAGTGATCAAATGTAAGGAATTACACAAAAGAACTACTGCATCTCCACATTTTTTCTGTAATACTTATAGTGTTTTTTCACATAGTTAACGAAATATTTTTAAGGTTGAGTTACATGTTCGTTCGCACAATGCTCGCTGTGAGTCTAGGTTGCATTTTCGCAGGTACTGTTTTCGCTGCGTCTACTGCTGAACAACCATTAAACCCCCAAGTTGTCACTGATGTTGCGGTTCAGGATCCGATTGATCCTTTAGCGACTGAAGCTTCGGCAGCACAAGCAGAAACTCGAATTAGTGCTCAAGAACAACAAGATCTGAAGAAAGCTTCTGAAGCATTAGATGTATTACAAGATACTGAAGACCAGACGGCCGATATCGGTGCTGCTTCAACCAAGACTAAAGCACCGACGAATTCTGCTGCTGCGAAAGCATCTTGGACTTTAGATGGCCTTAATAATGCAAGCTGGTATGAAGATATTGGTAAAGGCCAATTTCCGGTGTATGCACGTGCGCATGTCATGTTGAATAATGCCCATGCTTCTCCAGGTGCGATTGACGGTACTAGCGGTAAAAATACCTTGAAAGCGATCGCATCTTTCCAGCAAATGAATGGTATTAAACCAACAGGTACGTTGACTCAGGAAACTTGGGATGCCCTATTGGCTAAACAGGGTTCTAAGCCTGCTTTTGTGGAATACACCATCACTGAAGAAGACCTAAAAGGTCCTTATACCGAGTCTATTCCTTCTGACTATGCCTTACAGGCAAAAATGAAAGGTTTGTATTACACTCGCGTAACTGAAATGCTGGGTGAAAAATTCCATATGGATGAAGACTTTTTGAAAAAGTTAAATCCAAAAGCTACCTTTAAGAAAGCTGGGGAAAAGCTGATTGTTGCCAATATCCGCAATGAAGTTCCTGAAGATATTCATTTGATTGTGGCGCATAAAGGTGCTAAGCAGCTTTATCTGTTCAATAGCCGCAACCAGATGATCGCTTCTTTCCCGGCAACGATTGGTAGTTCAAGTACTCCATCGCCAACAGGAACTTATAAGGTGACTGGCGTAGCGAAAAACCCATGGTATAGCTACTCGCCATCTAACTTTGTTCAAGGCAATAACAAGAAACCACTTTCTTTACCACCTGGTCCAAACGGTCCTGTAGGTAATATCTGGATTGGTTTAAGCAAAAAATCATTTGGTATTCACGGTACACCGAATCCTTCTGCAATCTCTAAAACTGCGTCACATGGCTGTATCCGTCTGACTAACTGGGATGCGAATGATTTAGGCCGTAAAGTGAAATCAGGTGTAACTGTCCGTTTCCTTGAATAATCTTTATTTAAATACCTAAGCCCGCTTACGAGTGGGCTTTTTTTATACCTACATCCTTTTGTATCGTTGCAAAAATGCAATGATCTGTCGCCTGTTTATGATTTTTTAAGAATTAAAACAACGGTATGATGATCTCAAGTTAAAAATTAAAGTGAGATAAACCCATGAAAGCTTTTCTACATCCAAGTGAAAATCGTGGTCATGTAAAAATGGGCTGGCTGGAATCTAGACACAGCTTCTCATTTGGCAACTGGTACAATCCGAACTATATGGGCGTGAGTGCTTTACGTGTCATTAATGACGACCTGATTGATGCACATCAGGGCTTTGGTACCCATCCGCATGACAATATGGAAATCCTGACCTGTGTATTGAAAGGTACGATTACTCATCAGGACAGTATGGGCAATCATGGCGGTATTGCAGCAGGTGAATGGCAACTGATGAGTGCCGGAACCGGTGTACGTCATAGTGAAATGAACCAGGGTGATGAACAGGTACATCTCCTGCAAATCTGGATCATTCCGAATGAACGTGATGCTCAGCCGAATTATCAGCAAATTCGTCTGGATGCCAAAGAACAACCGAATCAATGGCATTTAATCTGTGGACCGAATGACAATGCACCCATGCACATTCGTCAAAATTCAGAAGTCAAAACAGCCGTGATCCATCAAGGCCAAAGTCTGGACATCAAAGCGACTCAGCATATCAATTATGTACATGTGATTTCTGGCTCAGTACAAATTGCAGAATATACAGTTGAAGCTGGTGGTGCGATTGCCTTTATGGATGACGCAGAAATTAAAGCAATTGAAGATGCTCAAGTGATCTGGTTTGATTTACCAGAAGCTGCTCATTAAAACTTCTATTTATATTCAGTCTATGCCGACTTATCATTTTGATCAGTCGGCATTTTTATAGAAAACATATAAAAATAAAAGTGATTCATTCTTTATAAGGATTTGAACTTCAAAATACCGCTATACAAATTAAACCAATTCACATCAGTTTTTTACCGAACAACAATAAATTTTGGGCGAAGATTAATCTGATCCATTTTGATTGAATCAATATAACGAATGGCTGTTCTGGTCATTATCTTGTATAGATTAAACAGGTGTATGCACCTTTTCATTTATTCTAAATAAACCGAAGAGCACATCTAATGAACCAGATTTTAGAAATTCAAAATAGCCAGCAACAAGCTCTGCGCTTTTTATTAGACTTTTTAAAACAGCAGCAATATCAGTTTATCGCTATTACGCCACTTTCACATCAACGGATTCTGGATCGCAAAAGAAGCGAAAAAAATAAACAGAAAACTCTACAGGATATTTTTGGCTGGAATCTGGAATTTACAATTACCGATCTTGATCCTGTTCTTTTTTCATTATTGTTAGAACATCAGCTTCTAGAAGTTAAGAATAATGCATATAAAAGTCTGATCAGAGTCGCTTCACTCGAAGGCGAATTATTTATTCACTCCGCCTTTCCTACGACCCAACAGGACGCTGTTTTTTTTGGTCCTGATACTTACCGCTTTGCCTATCATTTAAAGCAGTATTTATCTTGCCAGGCCAATTCTTTTAAACGGGCGGCTGAAATATGCTGTGGCACTTCTGCTGCTGCGATCCATATGGCTAAACATTTTCCAGATCATGAGGAAATCTTTGTCGCAGATCTGAATCCGAAAGCTCTTCTCTATAGCCAGATTAATATCGATTTTTCAGGTTTTGATACGATTCATCCTGTGCAGAGTAATTTATTTTCTGGTCTTGAAGGCCAGTTCGATATGATTTTTGCCAATCCTCCTTATTTAATTGATCCAGATCAACGGCAATACCGTCATGGAGGCAATAAACTGGATGGCAATGAATTGTCTTTTAAGATTATCAAACAGGGTTTACAGCGACTCAGTCCAGATGGACGTCTATTTTTATACACTGGCGTCACTATTTGTCAGGATGGCAATCGCTTCTTGCAGCATCTGGAAGCTTTGATGAAGCAGCATCAAAATATTGACTGGTCTTATGAGGAAATTGATCCGGATATTTTTGGTGAAGAGTTAGAGCAACCTGCTTATCAACATGTAGAAAGAATTGCGCTGGCCCTGCTCAAGTTCGAAGTCAAAACTGATAGAACATGAAATTTCAGCTCGGGTCGAGGCTATTTTTAAACTGCGGCCTAAGTAAAACAAATAAAAATTAACTCAATCCGCATCACATTTAAAATTATTTTCAATAATTATTTATCATTAAAAAACATATACTTAAATTAAATATTAGTTCTATTTTATCACTACTTACTTCTATAATTCTCATCTAATATTTACGACAACTTTAAAAATAATGTCGTCTTTTTGGTTATACCTTGGGGAAAATTGTGGAAAGAAATTATTTGAGGTTGAGAACAGCCTTACTGACCTTATCGCTATCGATCAGTCTGATTGCCTGTGGTGGAGGTGGTAGTGAAGAATCAGCCTCAGCGCCTAAAGAAGTACCAGATAATAGTTCACCTGTAACACCTCTGCCACCTGCAACCAATCGGATTGATCAGGCATTGAGTACAGGTGACGCGATACCTTTAACTGAGCAGGATTCAACTGCACTACTAGACTGGGCCTTACAGCTCGCCAAGCAACAACAAACGTGGCAAAAGGGTTTAATTACCTCACTTTATACCAGTTCAAATGGCAAAGTTTTGCAACCTCAACTGCAATTTACGCCAACTGCTTCGATTAATCTTTATCCTTATGATTTAAGTGCAGCTTTGCCAATCGCAGTTTCAGATCAAGCCTTCGGCTGGAATTTAAGTCAGCAGGCGAATAAGGGTTGTGGTCTGGGAGTCGCATCACAAATCGGTAAAGGCCGTGCGCTGGCTTTTGGCCAGAATATGCTTGGGGGGATCTCAGCGAATAGTCCTGACGTGATAGATTTTGCACCCGTGCTTAATAATGGTTTTCGCTGGCTATTGACGGGGAAAACACAAGCACAGCCTAAACAAGAACTTAAACTTACCGTGAATGGCCTGGCACAAACCAACCTGAGCATAATAGAAAATTATTTTGCCCAGCATTTAGGGGTTAAAGTTACCTTTCTACAATGTAATGTACTGGATCAAACTAATACCTGCTGGAAAGATGCTGACCTGATGATTTTAGGCAGTAATATCGGCGCCAATAATTTTGAATCCAGCTTGATTCAGGAATATCTGGAGGCAGGTAAGCCAATATATTTCCAGGCAATGGGTTATAACGTCACTACACCGATAGAAAAAATCTTTTCGGCATTGAAGATTGAGACCAATAATAATTACTAGCATGGCCAAGATACTTTACTCATGTCTTCAGGACATTCCATCACGGATCAATGGAATAAAGTGAATGACATCGATAGTACGATCCAAATGCTGGAATATTTCAAGTCACCAAGTGCAGCACACCTAGGTGATTTAAATGCCAATAATCCGTTGATTCAAACCATCAATAAAGCTTCTACCAATCTACAAAATTTAAATGCACAAGGCATTACTGCATTTAGCGCAAAAAATAATAATCAGATTCTAAAAGCTTTGGTGTTATTGGCAGATCTCTGGCGTCCAGGCGTGAATTACAGCGGACTGTCGAAAAATGGCGATGCTCTGACTTTTATGCGTACTTATGCCAGCGACTCCTGGACGGACTATAAACGCAAAACCACATTGGTGAATCCAAATGGTGCCAGTGATTATATGCCAGCCTCTGCACAAAACATGGCTGTCAGTGCGCAAGCCGAAACCATTACTGTGACCATTCCGCAAGGCAGCGGAATTACCGCAATTGGTCGTGCCAGCATTCCGGGCAAGCCTGTCAGTATTGAGATTGTTGATGCTCAAGGTGCACAGCTTTCAGTCCAGACCAGCTATTTACGTGCCTGGGGCAATCCCTTTGATGATGGCGGCTATAAACGTCCTCGCCGACCAAACAGTTTCGCCGTAAAATTAGACGCCACTCAAAGCAATGACTTTATCAGCCCGTTCGGTGGACCATTGATGTTGAATTACAGCAATGCCAAAGCAGGCTCTGTGGTGACCTTAAAAATCAAAGGCGCAGCAAAATATGCACATTATGATTTTACTCAAACGATCACTGAAGCGGATATTAGCGAAGCCACCAGCATCCTGCAAAGTAGAAACTTCGGCTGGAACACTTTTAAATTTGTTGGTGGTGAAATTCAGCAGACCAATGACTATGCTTTAAAAGCCATTGGTGATCGATCGGCACGTACCTATGTGGATCAGATTAAGGGCGTAATCTTTGACAGTAACCACATTGCCAACGGTTATAACAACATGCCGCTGGATAGCAGTACGGCACAGCGTTGTAGTGAATTAGGCTGGGATTGTACCGGCACAGTTCATCGTGCACCGAATGTTCAGCATTTTGTGGGCTGGATTGCGACCTGTGGCTTCCTATGCTCAGGAAATCCATCAGATGGGTCAACTGGCATTGATACCGGTTGGGGCTGGGTACATGAATTGGGACATAATACTGTTCAGGATGTCTTAACCATGGTATTCCCTTCTACTAAAACCGGAAAAACTGTTGGTTGCGTAGTGGAATGTAATAACAACATTCTGGCGGGTTTAAGCATGATGCGTAAATATCATCTATATGCTCAGGACAGTAATGGTAGCAATTTCCGTTACCCAACTTTATATGCCAATATCAAGGATACACGAAGCCTTGGTTTGTCAGGTGAAGCACAACGTGCCGCAATGGAAAAACGCTTATGGCAAGATGGCTATCATGTATCGATGCAGGCCTTCCATATCCAGATGGCCATGAACTATACCCGTTTACATCAAGGTAAATCGCGACCTGATCTTCAGGGTGTATTTGAGTTCATACGCTTACTGAATACTTCACAGCGTTTGTATAATCAGATTGATTTAAATAAAGCATCTCAAGCAGATAAGAATAAACTGGGATTAGGCGCCTTTAATGCGAAAAACATGAGCCGCCCTGACCTGATTTATGTGCTCAGTTCAAAAATCATGGGCTATGATCTTAAAGATTTTTATACACTGTATGGCTTGCCTGTAACTGCAACCGCACATGCCTCAGTCGCTATGCTTAATCTGCCTACCGTACCTTTGTATTTCTATGCGCAACCGGATGGCGGCTCAAATCGCCTTGCAACAGGACAATAGCTCACCATTCCAACGAACGGCCCTGTCCCTAATTATCCTTATTAATTGATCGATCAAATATAAAAAAATCCCGGCTTCGGCTGGGATTTTTTTATAGCAGAGCATTTTCATGATCAGTGTATGAGCGACCATCAAGAGCTAAATAAATAGCGATTTACTTATTTCTCTTGTATCGACTGCCCTCAAGGATTTCAATTAAGCTCAGATTGATATTTCTTGCCAGTTTTTTTAATTTCTCTCTCGGTTTACCTCTGCAAAGAAAGCGGAAACTATAAAGCTCATCCTTATAAGAAATCACATAGAAAAAAGTTCCTACTGGCTTTTCTTTGGTTTCTGTCCCGCCTCTTTTTAATAGTCCTGTACAGGCAATATAAATATCGGAATAAAACATTTTCTTGGCTTTTCTGACCATTTCCTGCGTGATTTCCATAGATTCCGGGGTATATTTTTTAATAAACTCAGGTTTGATCTTTAAAATATTTTCTTTGACACCCATGTCATAACACACCAGTCCGCCATATAGAATATCGCCAGAATATTTATTTTGGGAAAATCGGTAAGCCAGGTAACCTGCTGATGCACTCTCTAGAAAAGTAATACTTAATTTTTTTTTGGCGAGTAATTTTATACATTAGACCTCTTGCGAAAGTATTATTTTTGACTATTTTAGACTTTGATATTTATTTAAAAATCAACGTTTATCACTGATTAAATTTTGACTAACGCAAGAGGTCTATTTATTCATAGAGTAAACTCCTGACTTTATGATCATCTATTGATTATTAAATGTTCAAAAAGAAAAGATTAAATACTTAGCGTCTGAATGTTCTAGCAAAACTAAAACTGAACTGCCCTTGCTCACCACCTTAAACCAGCTGCATATCCTCAGTCATTTATATGACTTAAGTTCATACCAACGAAACTTATAATAACCTTGACGGGTTTTAACTCTGATTGGCTTTCTGATTTGATGTGTATTAGATTTTTTATAGGTTGATAATAGTTTTATGCCTAAAAGCATAAGTAGTAGAAGATATAAAATAGGGATCACTGAAATGATGGCTAAGTCGATTTAAATTTGAACTAAAAATATGCTTATTAATTCAGGATTTATTTATAAGACGATGAATAGGTTTAATTATCAAGTTCATAATTTCAAAGACAAAATCCTGGCAAAATACCAAGATTTTTTATATTCACTTTTGGTCATGTCACATGACCACTAAATAATTTTGAAAATTTTGCCGCTGATGGTGCTTTGAAAAAACATTTCAAAACTTGGGCGAATATTTTCACCTTCAACCGTAATATGTTTGACGTTAGAATCCGATTGGGTATGAACAAAATCAGGGTCAACAGTAGCCTGAATCGCGTATTGAACACCGAATTGATCTTTCACACTGATATTTTGCTTAAACATAAATAAACTTTTAGTAATGATTATAAGAGAGATCGGCTAGAAATTGGTTAGCCAATATATAATTTAAATATTAAATAACTTTATGATTTAATTTAAATAATTGATTTAAAGATGTATAAAATGTACGACCGTCTAGATTCAGGTCAACTTCTATTCCTGATTGAAGCAGCACTCTTTTACCTACTTCTATTTCCTTAAAACCTTGACGTGTATTTTGCATTTTATTCAAGGGAATCAAAGAAACAATAATTTCTGTACCATTTTTAGATTTTGCAATTAATTCATTAATTTTTAACAACTTGTATCCTATTTTTATACTTCTTCCAATCTGGAAAAAGCTCTTTAACTTTTATTTAAAACAATAAAAAAGCACTGATGCGTGCTTTTTTATTCTAAAGACTTATAGCGCAGTAATATTTACAGCATTTGGGCCTTTTTGACCTTGAACTACGCTAAATTCAACTTGCTGGCCTTCCATTAAGGTTTTAAAACCTGAACTGGCAATTTCACTGAAATGAGCAAAAACATCTGGACCAGATTCTTGTTGAATAAAACCGAAACCTTTAGTTTCGTTGAACCACTTTACAGTACCTTTAACAATATTTGAGTTTGACATAATAAAACCTATTAATTTTTAGTCATCTGAATGACCAGTTGTAACTTTGAAAATAATAAAGATTTGAGTAGATTGAACTTCTATATTTTAGATTATCTTCGCTTTCTCCAAACAAAAAAAGCAGAGAAATAACAATGTCATCGCTCTGCTTTACTTAATATTAGGCCGCCCTTTTCCTAATAATATTAAAAGGTCACACGCTTATATTCCCGATATTCCGGTATCCAGAAATTTGTATCAATGGCTTTCTGCAGCACATCAAAACCAACTTTTGGAGCAACGCCATCATCAATCGCAGCTTGCGCAACCCTTAAGGCAATAATCTTGGAAATATGCTGGATCTGATCCAGATCTGGCAACAAGTTGGCAGTTGGATCCTGAAGTTTTGGAGAGCATTCTGCTAAGGCATTACTTGATGCCATCAGCATATTATCCGTAACACGTGTGGCACCTGAAGCAATCACGCCTAGTCCAATTCCCGGAAAAATATAAGAGTTATTGCATTGAGAAATAGTATAAATCTGTTCCTGATAATTAACAGGTGCAAATGGGCTACCTGTAGCAATCAAAGCTTTCCCATTGGTCCATTGAATAATATCGGCTGGAACAGCTTCTACGCGAGAAGTAGGATTCGATAAAGGGAAGATAATCGGATGTTCACAATTTTCAGCCATTGTCGTGATCACATCTTTGCTAAATAATCCCGGCTGTCCAGATACCCCAATCAACACTGTGGGTTTCGCATATTTGATGACATCCGATAGAGAAATAATCTCTTCAGCATTCCCCCATTCAGCAATATTTTCTGGGTCTTGCGCCAGTTTTCTCTGGAAATTTAATAGATTTGGCTGATTCTGGGTAATAAGGCCGAAGCGATCCACCATAAAAACCCGCTTACGTGCCTCTGCATCAGTCAGGCCTTCTGCTACCATTTTTGCCACAATCTGTTCAGCGATCCCACAACCGGCTGAACCTGCTCCCAAAAAGGCAATGGTCTGGTCTTTTAGTTGCTTATTAGACGCATAGGAAGCTGCAATCAGACTGCCTACTGCCACAGCTGCCGTACCCTGAATATCGTCATTGAAGCAACATACTCGATCGCGATATTTTTCCAGTAAAGGCATGGCATTGTGCTGGGCAAAATCTTCAAATTGAATTAGCGCATCGGGCCATCTTTGCTGAATCGCCTGTATCACCATTTCGACAAATTCATAATATTCATCACCGGTGATACGAGGCTGACGCCATCCCATATAAATCGGATCATTCAACAGCTGCTCATTGTTCGTGCCTACATCCAAAGTAATTGGCAAGGTATAGGCCGGACTAATGCCTCCGCAGGCCGTATATAAAGCCAGCTTTCCAATCGGAATGCCCATTCCGCCAATACCCTGATCGCCTAAACCAAGAATGCGCTCTCCATCTGTAATCACGATCACTTTGACATTTCTTCGATTTACATTATGTAGGATATGCTCAATATGATCCCGATCCGGATAGGAAATAAAAACCCCGCGATGACGGCGATAAATCTTGGAAAAATGCTGACATGCCTCTCCTACCGTTGGCGTATAGATGATCGGCATCATTTCGCTTAAGTGATTTTCGATCAAATGATAGAAAAGCGTCTCATTGGTGTCTTGGATGTTACGTAGGTAAATATGCTTATTGATTGCATCATTGAATGAGCAGTATTGTTGATACGAACGCTGACTTTGTTCCTCAATCGATTCGATCGCTTGGGGCAAAAGTCCATGTAAATTAAAATGTATACGTTCTTCTACAGAGAATGCTGAACCTTTATTCAGCAATGGGAGTTCAAGTAATGCAGTACCTGCATAGGGAATATAAAGTGGACGTTTAGGGTTCAGAGGTTCAGTTGCCATTTTTAACTCGCACTTTAAGATTCGACATGAATGAAAGCCGAAAAGAACAAAAAATTATCCTACTATCCTAGTCGACTTTCAGGTGTTTCAGTCATTCAGCGAATTAATAATGAAAAATGTTCTATTTAATAAACTGATAACGGCAATAAAATAAGCTTTAAATTTTTATATCCTCTTGTCAGATAAAAATTTAGATCATACTTTTTTAATTGAGACTTATTAGATACCTGTTATGTGCTCACCTCAAACAACTCAGTTAGTTCAAATTTTGGCAATAAAAAAAACATACTTAAAAAAGGCAGATAAGATGTGCAATTAAAGAAATAGTTGGTTTTATAATACAGTGCCTATGCTCATCAGTAAAAGTATTTAACTCAGACAGGCGCAAGACTTGTTCTAGACTTGCTTCTTTAGCTCATCTACACTGCCCAATTACACTAACTCAAATTAATATAATACTTTACAATATTCATTTTGGCCATATAGCCGATATTGGAGAATTCGCTACACTAGGTAACATCCATAATAATTCCAATATTATTTTACTGCACAAAAAAATCTTTCAAATTAGATATATTTGCTCCACTAAATTATGAAATCCCTATCAAAAATGATTATATATCTAGAATTTTGGTTACTATTCAACAATTAAATTTCAATCCTATATTGGAAAGTATTTTTAACATTCGATACACTGGTTGGTTTGCCATCGACGAGACGAGGCTGATATTTAAAAGTGAGTGCAGCCTGAATCGAAGGTCGTACAAACATCGGATGGCAGTCACCTTGTGCCTTTGGATTTTCTACCCGTCCTTTTTCGTTCACGCTATATACCACCGTACAATCCCCCTCCAGCTTACGATCCAAAGCTTGTTCAGGGTAAGCTGGTGCTATTTTTGCAACAGGTTGATAATTTTTAACATCAAATGATTCAGGATGAGTTTGTGCTTTAGGTTCTACTGATTTCTGGGTCTTCGTCTGAGTTGGTATATCCGCTTGAGACTGCGTATCTACTGTTTTCTGAGATTCCGCTACTGCCGTTTGCTTTTCCGTCACGACTTGCTGTGTCGGTTTAGCCGCTGTAGGTACAATTTTGCTACTCTGTGACTCTACAAACTTCTTGGTGGTTTTCGGTTGGACTTCAGTAGGTTTCTCAAGCTGTTTTTTGACAACCTCATGTAAGGGTTTTTCTTCGACTATCGGCTCAGGCTTTTTAGGTTCAGGTTGTTGTTTGATTGGAGGGGGTATTTGCACAAATTGTAATTGAATGGTTTTCGGCTTGGGTTCCGCCAATGTTTCATGCATCTCAACCGTACATAACCATGCAATTAGCGCAATATGCAATCCAGCCGTGACCGAAAGTGCTAGACCTTGATCACGAAACCTAATTTTGGAAACGGTTGCCATCATGATTGTGGTTCCTCTGTCACTAGCCCCAAGTTCGTTACCCCACTTTTTTGCAAGGATGCTATGGCCTGTGCAACCAGTTGATAATCAGCATCCTGATCGGCACGTACATAAAACTGTAAGCTTTTATCTTTTTGAATAATTGGAACGAGCTTTTGTTGCATAGTAGCTAAATCAATGGCCTGATCCGTAACTTTCTCAGTATTCACTTCTGATCCAATATTCCAGTAATACTGGCCATTGGCTTGAATAGATAAGGTTACAATACGCTGCTGTTGTGACGCGGGCATGACATTGGCATCCACTTTAGGCAAATCAATTTGAATGCCTTGCGTCAACATTGGTGCAGTCACCATAAAAATTACCAACAACACCAACATGACATCAATATAAGGAACCACATTCATTTCAGCATTGGGTTTTAATTTTTGAGGACGCTTAATCATGGTTCTTGCTCCTTAACGCGAAGTGCGCTCAGTGTGCCCCAACAAACGATAAATACGCGTTTGCAACTCATTGGCAAAACCGTAATAACGAATGGAAAGCTTGTCAGCACGTGCCGAAAAGCGGTTATACGCCACGACCGCAGGAATAGCGGCAAATAAACCAATAGCTGTCGCAATCAGCGCTTCTGCAATCCCTGGTGCAACTGTATTGAGGGTTGCCTGTTCAACGGCAGACAGTCCAATAAACGCATTCATAATGCCCCAGACCGTTCCAAATAAGCCTATATAAGGGCTGACTGAACCGACTGTTGCGAGAAAGGTTAGATTCTGCTGAAGCTTTTCTTCTTCTTCACTGATACTACTGAGTAAACGACGTTCTACCCCATCAATCACATCACTTGTGGTGAGTTGCTCATCTTTGATCAATTGATGGTATTCATCCACCCCATGTTGAAAAATGCTGACAACGCCTTTTTGTTGTTCAGGCTGTTGGTAATCTTGCTGTAAAAGATTGAGATCTTTTTGCTGTCTAAAATTCTTTAAAAAACGGTTCCAAAGCTGCTCTTGTCCACGAAGTAACATGCCGTGACGCACGATTAAATACCAACTTACGACTGAGGATAAAACCAAAATCAACATCACTACTTTTACCAACACACTGGCATGGCTAATCAACATCCAAACTGACATTTGATCCATCGTTGCTTGCATAACGCACTCCAATTTTTTTACTGCATGGTGCAGTACATATATATTTTTAAAATGGGCTGTGATTCTTTAGCAGCCCATGTACTCACTCAGGTACTAAAGCGCTATTTAGTCCAAATGCAGCGCTTGAGCGATTTTTTCCCAAGGCACATATTTAAAGTTCTGATTGGTTTCAGGCATACGTTTACGTCCGTCTTGTATCACCAACATGCCTCGCTTCCATTTGCCACCAAAATTTAAGGAACTCACATCCAGTCCATCTGTTTCAGACACAGCGTCAATGCCTTTTTCGGTATTGATGCCAATACGAAATGCGCCACGAACCGTGTAAGGTGCAGCGGCATCAAGCACCACAAAGCTGTCATTGCCTTGGCTTGAAACCACCAAATAACTTTGGTTTTTGCTGTGATAAAGTCCCATTCCCTCAATGTCATCATGCATCACCTCTCCTACACCTATCACCTGCTGCATAGGAAGCTGAGTTTTTGGGTTGAGATCTTTTACCCACACCGCGACATCTTCTTCACCCAAGAAAATACGCCCTGTGGCATCGTCTACGACACAGCCTTCAGGTTGGGTTTTCACTGAAAAACGTTGTACTTCTTCAGCCCTTAATTTTTGCTGTGCAGCCGTGATGTGGTATTGAATAAAAGTCCCGCTTTTATCGTTGGGAATGGCATAAATTTCCCCTTGAGCATCGCGGTACATGCAAATGCCATAAATATCATCCAATGTGGTCGCTAACTCGCCAAGCACAGAAACCTTGGCCGTTTTGGGTTGAATCGCAAAGAGATGCAGGCTGTTATGATCTCGGTTCGATGCCACCGCCAAATCGACTGTCTGATTGCCCCATTTAAAACCGTGGCGTACATCGACATTATTCAATCGCCCTACTGGCAAGTACTGCACAGTTTTACCCTGTAAGTCGTTAACCTGTAGACCACCTTGTTTATCTGTCGCTAAAATACGGGACTGACTCGGCTGTGCAGCGTTATGCCAAATCGCAGGATCATCAGCCGCGTCACCTGTACTTGGCACACCCTCCGTCTGCACTTCTGCTGGAATAGTAATGATATTTTGAGCTTTGGTCTGGGTTTGAATTTCCCATTCTACATCTGTCACTTTCACGGTTTTATCATCTAAAATCAGCAAGGATTTATCAGTTAAATTACCTTGAACACTCAAAGTCTCTGCTTCTTTCACCGTGTCTAGTTGTAAAGGCGGCTGTGCTTTCCATTGCTTATCTTGCTTTTGATAACGATAAAGCAAAGGTTTTTCTGCATCGAGTACCGCGACATGATCATCTACAATCGCAATTGCAGAAGGTGAACCTTGAATCGAACCAAAGGGTTGCACGAGATCCACCGCCTGACGCACCATGTCTGCTTCAGAATGAGCTGGATATGCCCAAATGCCAACATTCGCTTCATTAATAAACAACTCTGCTGTGGCATCATTCACTTTGCATACACTACTAGCAGGTGGAAAACTGAGACGGCGTACCAACTGTGGTTGAACCAAAGCCTTCTCATGCTGAGCCACCAACCATTGTTCACCAAGCCCCTCTTCACCTACTAAAAAAGCAAAACTCAGTCCTTGAGCATCGGTATATAGGCAAACATCTTCAGACTTAAATGAACGCTTTGGAATAAAACTAGGTTTGTTCCATGCTTTATTTTTTAAGTTCATGCTCATCAGTTGAATTTGCTGTTGTTGCAAATTCGACGCAGCAATCAATAAATGCTCCGAACCAATCCGATAATCAAAACGCCCAAACTGACCTTGAATTTGATGTAGTACATTTTGTTGATCATCTAAAATTTGTAGCCCTTTATTTTTACTGCTCAACAGCGCGGCAACTTCAGGCCATGCACTCAAGGTTAACCATTGTACATCCTCAGTTTTCGCCCCATTCATGTCGACTTCACGTAATTGCAACTTCGCTGCCATAGGCTGATCTATTGGTATTTCAACCGAGCTTAACGACTGGCTATTTTGCGGAGCTTGGGACACGCTGTGCTGACTGCATGCGCTCAATAACAGCAAGCAACTGCTTAAAGCAGACCATTTAAAAGATGAAAATTTCATAGAGATACTCAAAATTGGGCAAGGAACCTCAGGTCTGCTTCTGTTGAGCAAACCTGAGTACTAAATTTAATTCGACTTAAAAATGGGTATAGGTCAGTGCCAGTTTGTAAGCTGGGCCATACTCTTCATATTGCGCGTTATAAGCCTTAGAACCTGCATAGTTGTAATAATGCTCATCGGTGATGTTTTGTATATCAAACTTGAGCTGTAAGTTTTTAGATAAGTTCACATGACTACTCAAATCAAGGAAGATTTGGTCATCGGTATAAATATCTTTTTCAGGTGTATCAATGTCACCAAGTTCATACAGATAACTCGATTTATAATTTGCTGAAAGTCGTACACCAAAACGTTCATTTTCCCAGCCAAGCATCGCATTCGCCACCACATCCGACTGATTTGGCAAATGAATACGACGGCTCAGAAGTTCACCATCTTTCATCGAATCAATATCCGCCTCTGACTTACTAAAGGTGGTATTTAAACCCAACAAGAACCCGTTCCATGGTGCTCCTAAGTGGTCAAATTTTTGTGAATAGGAAAACTCCATTCCATAGAGTTTGGCACTTTGACCATTTTTATAAGTCACAGCTTCATCAAAGTCAGCCCACTGACCTGTCCCTGCAATATTGGTGTTATAGATAAAATTGTCGATATCTTTATAAAAACTATAAAAACTCACCATACTGGCTTTGCCAAAATACTTTTCTACACCCAAATCAAAGTTAGAAGACTCTAAAGGCTTTAACATTGGGTTACCAAACTCAGCTTCATCACCATCTATGTAAACACCTGGCGCACTTTGCGCAAAGTTCGGACGCACGACACTATTGGTCCATGCCGCACGCAGGTAGGTATTGTCCGCCAATTGATAACGCAAATGTAAGCTTGGCAACCAATGATCATAGTCATTTTCATATTTGGTCGCAGTGATCACATCATCATTAAACTCAAAACCATGTGCTTCGAAGTTGGTATTTTCATAACGTAAACCAGCAATCACACGCAATTGATCCAAATCAATCGTATTCATGACATAAGCCGCTTGTATGTCTTCATTTGACTTAAAGTCATTAATGATGGAGCCATCCGCAACCACATAGTCAGCAGCATTTAGCCCATTTATTTTGTCCTGAATGGCATTTTCATTGATGCTTGGGCCAAACTGTCCCAGTTCATAGTGACTGTTTGAATTGAAATCTGAACTTGACGTGCTGAGGTCTTTATATTTCCACTCATCGGTATTATTGGTTTTCTCACGTTGACTGATTTTGCCCCCGAACTTCAATGCAGCAGCATAATTCCCCAACATATAGTCTTTTAAAAAGTCTAATTTACCGTTGTATTCTTTATCGGTGGTTTTAGACTTTTCCCACGACACCGAATCTAGCTCATAGTTGGCAGCATCATAAAAATCTTGATCTGCTGTTACAACTGGCTTTTGGGTACTGCTAAAGCCAACATTTCTAAACTCAGCTTTATATTTCGCCCCCGAAATACCACCCGGATTTTCCTCCGATGCTTCGCTATAACCGAGTTGACCTTCTACCGTCCAAGTACCGAAACCTTGCTTGCCCCCTAAAACAAAGGACTGAATTTCTTGCGTTTCAACACGACTTTTTAATGAGCGAGTGACTTCGGCATCTCCACTTTGCCCCGCAGTTTGCGGATCGGCAAATTCAACTGAGACTTCTTGACGCGATTCGATATCTTTAAATCGGCTATATAAAGTTCTTAAATAGTATTCGCCTGTGTCATTGGGGCGGTAATCAAAATTTAGCCCCGCACCAATGCGCTCCCGCTCGATGTCATATTGGCGCATTGCGGTTTCTTCAAGTGCATCGCCATCCCAAGCCCCGCCCGTTTCAACATTGTCCGAGCCAAATTTTCGGTTTTGATAACTCAGTGCCAACGCTACCCCAAGGTTGTCTTGCCCCTCACCAACACTGAAACGGTTACTGATGGCACCCGATGCTTTAGGGCTATATTTTTCCCGTTTTTCATCATAACCACCTTCAACCGTTCCCGTATAAAACAAACCGTCATGGTCAAAGGCTGATAAACTTTCGACTTGCACCGTACCGCCTAATGAGTTGGCATCCATATCTGGTGTCAGCGTTTTCACCACAGCCAAAGACTGCACCAGCTCTGATGGTAAGACATCCAATGCCACGCCACGGCGATCGCTTTCAGGCGCGGGAACCAAAGTACCATTGATGGTCACTGCATTTAAGTCAGCACCTAAACCACGAACTGAAACAAAACGTCCTTCGCCTTGGTCACGCTCTGTAGATACACCCGGTATCCGTTGCAAAGCTTCTGCGGCATTATCATCGGGTAATTGTCCGATGCCATCGGCATGTACCACACTGCTGATTTGGTCGGCACGTTTTTGTTCTTTGAGTGCTTTATCCATACTTGCAGCTTGGCCAATGACCTGTACATATTCCACCGTGTTATCTTCGGCATGTAGATGGGTCATGCTCAGCATTGACAGGACCAGTGTACTGAGCTGAAAACCCGCACGCTTATGTTTCATGAAACGGTTCTGATTATTTTGCATTATGTTCTTCCCCTCAAGCCAAAGTGGCATGGTTTGAACGCACAATAGAAATTGAATGTGAACATGATGTGACAGTGCCTTTTACCACCTGCCCTTTTTATTTGTTTTTGGTCATTTTCAGCAAAAAGTGAGCTAATTTGATCTGTATAGAGAAAATTCTGAGCATACAGAATGATGCATATTCACCACAAAGATAGGGTTTTTCAGCATTTTTATTCTCAAAAATCAAAAATACCCTGATCTATTTTGACTCTAGCCTTTGCCATCAAACTGTCATCTAAATCTGTTTAGCTTGGGCGAAAATAAATCATTTCAAAAAATGCTATGCCTAAATACTTTGCTTACTACCGCTGGCCTTTGTTATGTGTAGCGACTGCCTGTAGCTTATCTCTCTGGTTATTTATCTTACTTGGGCAGAGCAAGTCGTTTGCTGAATGGAACTGGGTCGATATTTTAGGTGAAGGGGGAGCAACTGTTTTTATTGCTATTTGGATTTTCTTTATTATTAAAAGCCGTCCTTTAGGCCGTGTAACCAACTATATCTTTTATGGACTGTGTTTTATTTTTTTCCATATGTGGATGGACAGCTTAGATGAATTTATTCGCCTGCCTAAAGAAATCATGTGGGATGCATGGCTTGAGTCCATTCCTTTTCCAATTGGACTGTGCCTATTTACCATCGGGATTTATTTTTGGCATCAAGAAGAACTGGCGATTTCTAAACACATGCAAAAACGAGAACGTATTTATCGGGATCACCGTTTATTCGATGCACTCACCCCTTTAGCCGATGCTCATTACTTTAAAACACAGCTCAAAGCTGCAATTGAGCAGAACTTGCATGAACCCAGCGACATGTCCGTCATACTGCTAGATATGCATAATTTTAATCAGATTAATCAAACATATGGCTTTGATGAAGGCACATCTATTTTACAGCATGTTTCACAATTGATTAGCTTAAACTTACGACCACAAGACCTGCTCTGCCGCTTCGCAGGAGATCGTTTTATTATGTTGTTACCAGAGACGAAGCTACAACAGGCTGAAAAAATGGCAGCTCAACTTGAGCGCATGCTTATGGTCAGTGCTTATTATCAACGTGATCTGTCCGCACACATTCCTTTAAAAGCACTCACGACCTGCTGTTCAGTAGGGCAATACCAAACTGCTCAGCAACTTTTGAGTGCATTAAATCAGCAATTGCTCCAAGTGAAGCAATACTACTCACCAAAGCGAGTCGCGGTATGAGCTTTGAATGCGACTACAGTTACATTCCTGCGCATCATCAATTATCTATTTTAATTGATTTAGCAGTCAGCCATGAGGTCGAACATCACGTCCTACTTAGTGGTAGCGGTATTTTCTTGGAAGATATCTTTTCAGGGCAAAAGCTGATTAGCCAGCAACAGTTACAACAAGTTTTAACAAATGCTGAGCAGTGTTTTCGCAATCAGGACATCAGTTTTTTATTCGGTCAACGCAGCCTAACCACCCCCTTTAATGACGCCATTAAATCCATGCTGTATGCATCGACCTTCGATGAGGCGCTTAGCCGTTATTTAACATTTTCCGCATCTGTTTCACCGTGGTTATGCCCTCGACTCATGTATAGTCAAAGCCATATTCATATTTATTGGTTAGATGAAAACAAGCTTGAAAATCGCTTTTTAATCGAAAGCGCAATGAGTGCAATACAAGCATTTAGCCGTCAACTGTATCAAACCAAGTTAGCATGGAAATTCGAATTTAATTTTTCTGAACCGGATTATATTGAACAATATTGGACGCATTTAGGCAGTGCTTTAGAGTTTAATCGCCCGATCAACATGATGAGCCTGCCTCGTGACTTGGTCCATGAAAAACTTCCCAATGCCTCTTCGACCTTAGCTGCAATCAGTTATCAACATGCGCTGAAAGAAATGACAGCTCAAAATATTCAACAGAGTTTTTTGCTCAGTTTGCATCAATACTTCATGCAAAATATTCAAAATAATATTCAACTTGAACAAACTGCTGATTATTTTCAAATGAGTTCTGCCACCTTAAAACGTAAACTGAAAAAGCATCAGACCCATTTTCAGGCGCAACTCGATCAAAGCCGTTTGCATACCGCCATCATTTTATATCGTGTGCATGGTTTTAAAACTGAACAGATTTCTCAGTATTTACAAATTAACGATGCCACTAATTTTCGACGTGCATTTAAACGTTGGAGTGGTTTAACAGTACAAGCGGCACAGTCCTAACCACTTATTTTCCCAAAAAATCACGGATATTCCTGTTGTAACGCCGAAATTAAAAGCCAAAAACTCATCAGCTAATCACTAAAGTCCGCATAGTCACGTTCGCTGTATTTTTCTGTTTGCGTCCAAGGTGTAGCAACATGTTGGCCAATTTTGCGCACGGTAAAGGTTTTAGCATAGCCTGAGGTCGGTTTGAGCAATTCATATTTTTGAACCAGTTGATCCTGTTCATTCCATATAATATTCAACGTTTGCCCAGCACTGCGTATTTGATAATGCGCTAACTTCGGATCACGTTGAATCAATTGTGCTCGCTTTAAAATGTCAGGATGAATCAAACTATATTCACAGCGCCAACAGTTTTTCATCCCTAGCATTTCTTGATCGACATCCTGCAATTGCACCCGCATTTTTTCATCTGGCAAAATATAAAAACGCTGAAACGGACTTTCTACGTTTGCTTGTCCGACTACATCTTTGCGCTGCATCCACTGAATTGCACTGTCAAAACTCTCATGCTCATGGGTGTCTGTTTTGGCAGATACATGAGCATTGCTATGTGTCTGGGCTTCGTCAGCATGCGTTTGAGTGTTTAAACGTTCAATCCAGATATTTTGCGCATCTCGAATCATTTTCTCACTGTATTTTTGAATGGTCGTGACCCCATTGGCATCCAACCGTTCAATCTGATAATCAATACGATATTCATCGGCCGACCATACCCATGGACTGAGCAAACTGAAAGACAATGCTAAGAACTTCATTTTGAATTTGAACGGCCGTATAAATCTTGTATCCATTAGAATCCAAACGCCTTTTTCAATTGCTCAAATACCCATGTATTTTCTTGTGTGCCTTTGAATAGATTTGAATTCTTTCCTTCAGCAAACAGCATCACATCTCCGCCACCATGTGTTTCGCTTTTCGCCAGTTGTACCCCGACTTCTTGTTTATAGTCGTCAGCAAAGGCTTGCTCGTTGCTAATACTGTCACGAATATCTAAACGCTTGCCCGTGCCATTTCCAAAAACGAGTGTCGTTCCTGTTGCTCCATTTACATCGCGGTATGGATTATGTACTTGGCCATCAGCCAGCACTTTGCTGTAAGCATTTTGCTCTTTTGCAATATTATAGTCATAGCTCAGCCCCAAAATACCTGGATTAGTCTCCGTCGTTTGACCCGTTCGTGCGGCATAACCATTAAAGGTCATCACATGGTCATGGTCTGCCGTCACTACAACCAAGGTATTGCTCAAGTCCACTTTATCCAGTGCAGTTTGAATTGCATCATTAAATGCCTTGGTTTCCTGCAATGCCCGTTTGGCATTATTGGCATGTAGTGCATGGTCAATACGCCCACCCTCAACCATCAAGAAATAGCCTTGTCCATGACTCTGTGCTTGCAGTGCATCAATCGCTTTACTGGTCATCACCGCCAGACTCGGTTCAGTCTTTATATTCTTCTTGAGTCGGTCCAAATCATAATTTAAATGCGACTGTGTGGAGAATACGCCGAAAATTTTCTGAGTATTGACCGTCTGTGCCAAATCACTTTGGCTTAAAACGGTTTGATAACCCTGCTGTTTAAACTCTACCAATAAATCACGGCCATCCAAGCGCCCTTTGGGGTTAGAGGCTGCATCATAAGGCGTCCAGTGATTTAAGCCACCTCCCAGAAGGACATTAATGCCATCCAATAAGTTTGGATTATAAGCTTTACCTTTTGGAACAGCTTGAAGCGCAATATCGTATTGTGCATCACGATGACAAATATGTGCATAGGTTGCCGCAGGTGTGGCATGGGTGAGTTCAGTCGTCGTCACTACGCCAACCGCTTTTCCCTTCTTTTTTGCCAGTTCTAAAATACTTAACGCAGGCATCCCTGCGACTATACTACTGCCCTGTTCTGGACAACGGTTGATGGCTTTAGCTAAGCTTTTGCCATTCGGCAATTTTCCATCTTCAGGTTCGACCGCAACCGTTCCTGTTGTCATGGCAATCACTTCATTTTTATTTTTCTGCCCAGTCATATAGGCGCCCATAGAGGGAGCACTATCTGTGGTTTGACCATCCTCAGAATAGGTTTTAATCCGTGCTGCGTGCTTCATGCTGTCCATGGCCAGTTTGCCATTTTCCCCCACAGCATAAATACGACTTGCCGTCACTGTGGTTGGTCCCATGCCATCGCCTAAAAAGAATATAACGTTTTTCGTCGGCGTAAGTGTGGTTTCAGCAGCATACAAAGCACTTGAAGAAATCGACGCTGTAAGCAGAAGCTTCATGTATGGGATGGTTTTTAAAGTATGTTTCACATGGTATCCCTCTGCTATAAGCCTGTGATCTTACGAATAAGGTGATTGACCTCAATATTTTCAAGGCTACCCGAGAACTGATCTGCCCCCTGACCAATCGCACCTAAAAACACATCTGCACCACCATGCGTTTCTTTATCTTTATAGCCCGTTTGAATCACAGCTTCTTGTTGGAAATCATCCGCAGCAGTGCCCGTACACCAACCCGTTTCAGCCAAAGGATAAGTGAAACTATATTTTTCACCTTGTGGTGCCTTTGGCCCTTTTACAGGATGACAGACATCAGTGTCTTTTAAGTTCAGGACCAAGTCATCCATACGGTTTTGAGTGGGGCGTTTTTTGCCCGTACCAAAACCGATAATCGGATAAGGTTGACCATGAATATCTTGAGCAAAGCCCGCTTGATCATAGTTTTTTACCAATCCAAGCACGCTGGTTTCCTTACCTTCGACGTATTTTCCTGTGCGCTTGGCATAACCATTTAAAACCAAGGTGTGATCATGGTCGGCCGTGATCACAATCAGTGTATTTTTAAGTTCAGGATCACTTTGTTTAAGCTTTTGAATGGTTGCTTCTAAAGCATCATTTAAGGCAATCGTGTCTTGTAATGCGCGCTTGGCATTGGTGTCATGCAGCGCATGATCTATACGCCCTCCCTCCACCATCAGGAAAAAACCTTTTTTATTTTGCGTCAGGATGTCTAAAGCAGACAGCGTCATTTGCTTGAGACTCGGCTCTGCCAAGTTTTTCTTGGTGCGATCCAAGTCGTAATTTAAATGGCTGTGATTAAATAAACCCAATAATTTTTCATTTTTCGCCAGTTGCACTTGGGAGAGTTGGTTTTCATCAAAAACCACGCGGTAGCCTGCCTTTTGCATCTCGCTAATTAGATTGCGCCCATCAGTACGTTCTCCACCTGCATCTTTAGGCAAAAATTGACGCTTACCTCCACCTAAAACCACATCGACCCCATCTTTAAGTTTGAGGTTATAGCTTTGATAAGCATCGCCTTTTGAACTCGGGACTAACTGTGATGCAATATCATTTTCAGCATCACGGTGGCAAATATGAGCATAAGTTGATGCTGGTGTGGCATGCGTGATCCGCGTAGTGGTCACAACGCCTGTCCCCCAACCCTTTGCTTTGGCTAATTCGAGTAATGTCTGTGTGTTTTGCTTATTTTTGTTTTGAGGGTTACTCGCACACTGGTTATTCCCTACTGAGTCAGGTTCAACCGCAATTGTCCCTGTCTGCATCGAGATCACCTCGTTTTTCATCTTTACACCGGTCATGTACGCGCCCATCGAAGGTGCGCTGTCCGTGACTTGTGCATCCTCAGAAAAGGTACGAACAAAGGCCGACTCAGGCAGCCGATCAATCGCCAACTGACCATCTTCACCAACAGCATAAATACGTGAAGCAGTAAGTGTGGTGATGCCCATACCATCACCCAAGAAAAAGACCACACGTTTCGGTTGTTGGACTTTTTCTTGTTGGAGCTGTTGTGCTGTATTGGCCTGTTGATTTCGCGTTATCGTCGTACTTTGACAAGCAGTAAGCAATATAGCGCTGAAACTTATACATGCCACGCTGATTGTTTTTAATTGGAATTTTTCAAGAGAACAGATCATGGCATCAACCCATCTTAATATAGCTGGACCATACACAGCGGATATTTAAGTAAGATGACACATAAATATTAATACGATTTATTAAAAGCTTTATTGCAAATAAGATACCAATAGTGGATCACTTTCATAAGTGATTTTTAACTCAATCCCATATTGTAAATTCCAGTGATTAAAATAAATCTCAGACCAAGTCTTTTGCATCTATTTCGATAATGGTCAGCCAGAATTTCAAAGGTCTTAAGGCGACCAAATACGTACTTAATCCCGATTCTTCTTGTATTAATCTCTCGATTGTACATTTTAAGTTTAGGATGGCTTTGTTACACAAACCTATCTTTAAAGG